>JBGAWE010000284.1:0-5119 GCA_044227705.1 Saprospiraceae bacterium | reverse complement strand
AAGAGCCGTGAGGAGACCGGCCAGTTCACCGTCGAGGGCGAGAAAATGGTGGTCGAACTGCTCTCGCAGGGTCGGGTGCGACTGGTCAAGTTGTTTGCGACGGCCGTTTTTTTTGAAAAAAACCGCTGGGCCGTCGGCAAGGCGAGCGACCGGGCGGTCGAGGTTTCGGAAGTTGAGTTGAAAAAAATCTCCGCCCTTTCGACACCCAATCAGGCGCTCGCCGTCTGCGAGACGCCGGTCGTCGAGCCGGGTTTTCTGTCAAAAAGCCTCGAAACCGGCTGGCATTTCTACCTCGACGGCCTCCAAGACCCGGGCAACCTCGGCACTGTCTGGCGACTGGCCGACTGGTTCGGCGTCCCCAACCTGCTCTGCTCGCCGACCACCGTCGAGGCATGGAACCCGAAGGTTTTACAGGCGAGCATGGGCGCGTTTTTGCGTGTCGGCGCGGTCGAGATTTCCATCGACGAAGTTTTGAGAATCGCACCGCCCGGCCTCGCGGTCGTCGGGGCGGAGATGGGCGCAGCGAGCGTTTTCATCGAAAAGGAACGGCTCGGGGCCGGCGGCCTGCTCGTCATCGGGAGCGAGGGGGCGGGGCTTTCGGGCGAGGTCTTGAACCGGCTGACGGCCCGCGTCTCCATCCCGCGCGACGCGGCGGGCGGCGCCGAGAGCCTCAACGCGGCGGTCGCGGCGGGCATCTTGATGGCGGTCTTGAAATCGGGCGTTGAAAAAGGCCCAGCTGTGTAAACGACGCAAAATATTGCGCCTCCACATGGGCGGGCTTCTCACCTTCGCCCCCAAAAATTCCACGAGCATGAAACCCACATTGGCCATCCTCGCCGCGGGCATCGGCAGCCGCTATGGCGGCCTCAAACAGATTGACGGCATGGGGCCGGGCGGCGAGGCCATCCTCGAATACTCCGTTTTCGACGCGGTGCGGGCGGGCTTCGGGAAGGTCGTCTTCATCATCCGGCGTGACATCGAGGCCGAGTTCCGCGAGCGCGTCGGCTCGAAGTTCGAGGGGCGCGTGCCAGTCGAGTACGCCTTTCAGGAGCTGGACACGGCCCTCGAATTCCTCTCCCAAAAACCAGAAAGGACGAAGCCCTGGGGAACAGCCCACGCGATGCTCGCCGCCCGAGACCATATCCGCGAGCCGTTCGCCGTCATCAACGCGGATGATTTTTACGGGCCGGAGGCCTTTGCCGCGCTGGCTGACTTCCTCAAAAAAGGCTGCAAAAAGGACACGATGGCGATGGTCGGCTACCGCCTCTCGAACACCCTTTCGGAGAACGGGACGGTCGCCCGGGGCGTCTGCCACGCCCGTCGCGGCTGGCTCGTCGACGTGGTCGAGCACACGAAAATCGGGCGCGAGGGGCGCGGCATCGTCAGCCGCATCGACGGCTCCGAGCCGGTGAAACTGCCCGCAGCGACGGCCGTCTCGATGAACTTTTGGGGCTTCCACCCCCACGTTTTCACCGAGATAGAGAGGATGTGGCGGCCCTTCGTCGAGGCGAACCTCGGCAACCCGAAAGCCGAGTTCTTCATCCCGCTCGTCGTCAACAACCTGCTCAAGTCGGGCGCGGCGCGGTGCCGGGTTCTGCCGAGCGAGGCGCAGTGGTTCGGGGTGACCTATCCCGAGGACAAGCCGACGGTGCAGGCTGCGTTGGCGGGTTTTACCGAAAGGGGCGTCTACCCCAAAAGGCTCTTTTAAACTGAAAATCAATCGGTTATGAACCATTGGCTGATAAAATCCGAGCCGTCCACTTATTCGTTCGACGACCTCCTTCGCGACGGCCGCACCCGATGGGACGGTGTCCGCAACTTCGCTGCCCGCAACAACCTGAGGGCGATGAGGCTTGGCGACGAGCTTCTTTTTTACCATTCCAACGAGGGCCTGGCCGTCGTCGGCATCGCCAAAGTGGTGGCGGAGGCGTACGACGACCCGACCTACGAGGCCCAACCCGGCGAGCGGAAGGCTGAGTGGTCGTGCGTCGATGTGGCACCGGTGAGGAAACTGGCGAGGCCGGTCGTGCTTTCGGCAATGAAATCCGACCCGGTGCTTTCGCAGATGGCGTTCATCAAATTGGGCCGGCTCTCCGTGTCGCCGGTGACGGATGAGTAGTTTCAACTCGTCCTTAAAATGTCGGAGGCCTGATGACGCTCGACGAGCATATCTTCTATTTCATCAACTCGACTTGCGGCTGCGCGCCGCTCGACTGTAGTTGGCACCGATGTGGCGGGAGCGGTGGTTTTGGCTGCCGCTCTATCTGTTCTTGGCTGTTTCTTTTGGTTGAACTTCAAAAGCGGGGCCTCATGCTTCTCGCCTTCCTCGCCCTCACCGTCGGGTTGGCCGATTTCACGAGCAGCGAGCTGATAAAAAAGACCGTCCGGCGGCCGAGGCCTTGCGCCGATGCGGCTTTTTTCGAAAAGGTCAACCTCCGGTTGGAAAGGTGCGGCGGCGGTTGGAGCTTCCCATCGTCGCACGCGGCCAACCATTTCGCAGCGGCTGTGTTCCTCGGGCTGCTTTTCGGCAGACGGCCGCGATGGGTTCGGCCCGCGCTGTTCGGTTGGGCAACGAGTGTCGCACTGGCGCAGGTCTACGTCGGCGTTCATTGGCCGACGGACGTTGCTGCTGGCGCGGCGGTCGGGATGCTGGCCGGGGCCATCGGCTTTTGGGCAGCCCGGTTGGCCGACGAACGGCTGGCCGCAACGGGCATTTTTTGAGAACAAACCGGGCTTTTCCATGTCGATTTGGGCATACGCGCTTCTCTTTCTGACTTCGCTGGCGGGCGGGGCGGCGGCCTTCCTTTTCAAAAAGATGCCGAGGCAGGGGCTGCGCGACGTGCTGGCCTTCAGCGGGGCCTACATCCTCGGCATCGTCGTGCTGCACCTGCTGGGCGACGTCTACGGCTCGGGTTTTGCGAACGCCGGGCGGTGGATCCTGGTCGGTTTCTTCTTCCAGCTCCTCCTCGATTTCCTGTCGAAGGGCATCGAGCACGGCCACGTCCACGCGCACGACGAGCCGGGGCGCGTCTTCCTTTTTCAAATCATGGCTGGGCTTTGCCTCCACGCCTTTTTCGAGGGCCTGCCGCTCGGCGGCCACGCGTTGCTCCACCCCGAGCCGGCGGGCCACGACCAGCCGAACGGCCTCCTCGCGGGCATCATCCTGCACGAGGCACCGGCGTCGTTCACGCTGGCGTCGCTGCTGGTTTTGTCCAATTTCAACAGGACGACAGTGTGGGCCTGCCTCGTTTTCAAAGCCTTGATGGCGCCCGCTGGCGCGCTCTGCGCGACCTTGCTGCCCATCGACCACGACCTCTTGGCCGCGTTGACCTCCGTCGTCATCGGCCTCTTTTTGCACATCTCGACGACCATCCTCTTCGAGGCCGACCCCGGCGGACACCACCGGATGGCGTGGCCGCGCCTCTTGGCCGTCGCGGGCGGGGCAGCGCTGGCATGGGCGACCGTGGGATGAGCTGGGTGTTCACCGACCATCAACCATCCCTTAAAAATGATGCTCGAGGCAGCGAACAGCTTTGCGAACCAATAGCTCAACCCCATCTTTCATCAATAAAATATGAGCCTCGAAACATTCATCTCCCGCCGCCTCGCCTTCTCGAAGGAGAAGACTTTCAGCCGCCTCATCATCCGCATCGCGGTGGCGGCGGTGGCCCTCTCGGTGGCGGTGATGATCGCGGCGACGGCCATGATCGCCGGGTTCCAGCGGGAGATTTCCAACAAGATTTTCGGTTTTTGGGGCCATGTCCACATCTCGGACACCAATTCCTCTCTGAGCTTCGAGCCGACGCCGGTCATGCCGGGGCAGGATTTTTTGAAAATGCTCGACACGCTCGGGCCGATTTCCTTTGAAAAAGAAAGCCCGACCGGCGGCGGCTGGCAAAAGGCGCGGACGCGCGGGGGCATCGCCCATGTCCAGGCGTTCGCCGTCAAACCGGGCATCATCAAATCGAAAACGGAAATTGAGGGCATCCTCCTGAAAGGCGTCGGGCCCGATTTCGACTGGGCGCGGCTGCGACCTTACCTCCTCGAAGGCCGCGAAATCAACCTCGCCGACACGGCGGCCAGCCGCGACATCCTCGTCTCGCGGCAGACGGCCGACCGGCTCTCGGTGGGCGTGGGCGACAAGTTCGTGGTCTACTTCGTCAAAGAGGGGCAGCAGCTCAAGCGGCTCTTCCAGGTCTGCGGCATCTACAAAACGGGGCTGGAGGAGTTCGACCGGAAGTTCGCCCTCTGCGACCTGCGGCAGGTGCAGCGGCTGCTCGGCTGGCAGCGGGGCGAGGTGGCGGGCTACGAGGTCTTCCTCGACGACATCCGCGACATGGAGCCGATGGCCGAGTTCATCCACGAGGAGGTACTGCCCGAGGAGCTGCTGGCGACGAGCATCCGCGACAAGTTCCCGGCCATCTTCGAGTGGCTCGGGCTGCAGGACTACAACAAGGTGGTCATCCTCGCCCTCATGCTGGCCGTCGCCATCGTCAACATGGTGACGGCGCTGCTCATCCTCATCCTCGAACGGACGAACATGATCGGGACGCTCAAGGCGCTCGGCGCGGCGAACGGGCAGGTGCGCCGCATCTTCCTCATCCACGCGGCGTGGATAACCGGCGCGGGCCTCCTTTGGGGCAACCTGCTCGGCCTACTTTTCTGTTTTTTGGAATGGAGATTCCGCTTCATCCGGCTGCCGGAGGCGGACTATTTTTTGAGCTACGCGCCCGTCGCCGTCGACTGGCCGACCGTCCTCTGGCTCAACGCCGGGACGCTGGCGGTGACACTGCTCGTGCTGCTGCTGCCCGCCCTTTTGGTGCATCGGGTCACGCCGGTCAAGGCCATCCGCTTCAAGTAGGGCAGCATTCAAGCAGTGGTTTCAACACAAAAAGCCCTGGCCCCCTTCCAATAAAACCAAGCCGCCAACGCCAGCAATACGTGCGACAAATCCGCATGGTTGAACCATACGTGCGGGCTGAATTTCAGCGAGAAAACCGCGCTGGCTACCGTCGCCGTGCCGATTGCCCAAAGGAAAAGGCGGCTACCCGGATGCCTCGTTTTCCCAAAAATGAACAGCGAGATGGGCAGCGCCAGCCCGATGACTTGCAGGAAGCCG
>JBGAWE010000283.1:0-4970 GCA_044227705.1 Saprospiraceae bacterium | reverse complement strand
AACACCGACGGCAACAAGGCATACGATAAGGGCGACTCCGACTTCGACATTTTCCAAGCCGGCGACCAGTCCATCTCCAAGTCGCCAAAGCCCAAAAGGAGCGGCTTCGGCCTCGCCGCGCAGTTTTCGCTGGGCGGTTACTTCGACCGCAGCGACGACAACCCGACCAGTGGCCGCACCTTCGGCCTCGACCTGACCTACAACCTCGGCTCCCTCATCGGCCACGATAAGGGCGACGGGTCGGAATTCAAGTATGCCGACTCCTATGAGAAGCCCATATCCGGGACAATGATGAGCGGCATGACCGTCATCTCGCTCGGCATCCGATTGGGGCTTTACAAGAAGTCGTCCTCCAACCCCTGACCTCCGCCCATTCCAACCCTTTTCAACAACAATAGCATGAAACTCAACGCATTCGCCCCCGTCGCCCTCCTCTTCACCGCCCTTCTCGCGACGGTGCCAGGAGGTCTTTTCGCGCAGCACAAAAAGGTGCTCGGGAAGCCCGAGAACTATGAGATGCCGGTCGACTATTTCAACCAACCGGCCAGTTTGGAGAAATTCTACACCGACGGCACCAAGAACAAAAGCAAGGAGAACGCCTGGCTCGTCTTCAGCGACCGGGCCAAGAACAACGTCTACGACAAGCCCAACTCGGGCAGTTCCGTCGTCGGGGTGCTCGACTTCAGGCAGGCCTGCTACGTCGTCAGCGAAGAGAAGGAGTGGGTCGAGGTGGTCGACGCGCAGGTCGACAAACTCAAGATTCTCAACCTACGCAAGACCCTCGGCTGGGTGCCGAAGAAGAAGATGCTACTGTGGAACTCGGGCCTCGTATCGCTCGGCACCAACATCCACCGCAAGGTGCTGCTGCTCAACCGGGCCGACGACATCAACAACGTCGTCAAGTTGGAGAAAAAGGAGAAGGTGTCCATCTACACGACCCCCGACGGCGCGGGCCAAGAGCCGGACCTGAACATCTTCGACTTCTACTTCGTCTACAAAAAGGAGGGCAACCGGATGCTGCTGTGCAAGGAGGCGGAGATAAACGAGCTGTTCAACGACCGTATCGTCGGCTGGGTCGAGGAGCGGCGCTGCTCGCCCTGGAACAACCGCGTCTGCCTCGAGCCGAACTTCAGCACCGAGGGCTTCGATGAGCGCAAGGGCAACCCCAAGTTCCAGCTCAAGGCCTTCGGCACGGAGGAGGCGGCGGCGGACTACGTCAACAGCGGCGTCGAGGACCCCCGGGGCATCTTTTGGAAGGACGATGTGGTGCTGATGAAGCGCGAAAAACTCTCGAAGAGCAACCCCCGGCGCTTCATGGGCAACGTCGTGCGCTTCCCGATGCTGTACAAGACCGAGTCGGGCCCCGACGACAAGTTCTTCTTCCGAAGCGGCGTCATCGGCAGCATCAAGGTCAGGAAGGACGGCAGCACGAATGCCGCCGGTTTCGACTCGGAAATCCAAGAGGCCAACTACTCGGGCATCTACAGCGGGACTAACGAGAGCGTCCGAAAGACCGACCACGTCAACGTCTTCTTCGTCGTCGAAGGAACCGACGGCACCTACGGCTACAAGAACAGCATCGTGCAGGCTATGCGCTCCGTCAACGGCGAGCTGGGCACAGGCATCCCCGACCTTAAGTACGGTGCCCTCGTCTACCGCGACGTGCCAGAGCGCGACGTCACCGTCAACGGACAGGCGGCCAACCGCCTCGTCGAGTTCTCCTCCCTCACGCCCGACTTCGACAAGGTGCTCAACTTCGTGCAGGCCGCCGAGTTCCGAAACTACCGCGACCAGGACAAGTTCACCGCCCTCTACCACGGCCTGCGGCAGGCCCTCACGCAGGGTGCCTTCCGCGAGAATGAGCTGAACATCATCGTCATCATCGGCAGCTACGGCGATTTCCGGGGCGACCCCGACCGGAAGAAGCAGGCCATCAAGGACAAGGAGCCTGCCTATGTGGACGACCTCAACCCTCTCGTCGAGAACCTCGCCCGCATCGACGCGCACCTCTACGCCGTGCAGCTGCGCAACGACGGCGACCGCGCCAGCGAGGCCTTCGCCAAGCAGACGCAGTTCCTCATCCTCGAGACGGCCAAGTATGCTTACAGCAAGTTCTACGGAAACAAAGGCAACGCCAAGACCAGCGAGCTGCTCAACCGCCTCAGCAAGGACCACGGCGTGGGCATCGGCGAGCCGTCGATGGCCGACTACGCGGAGACCAACAACGACACCCTCGCCGGGGGCCGGTTCCCGGGCGCGCTCAACCGCTCGTCGGCCAACAGCAACCTGTCGACCGTCGAGGTCTCGCAGGTCGTCAAGCGCAACGTCAAGAACTCGCTCGACTTTGAGCGCATGTTCAAGCGCATCGTCGACGAGGTGTTCAGCCGGGGCAGCGACCTGAACCGCGAGGAACTGGAGGCCGACCTGAAGGTCGACATCGGCCGCTTCATGCCCGCCTTCGCCGACATGCTCAACGAGATCCTCACGAAGGACGGGGCGGCCTCGAAGGACCTCTACAATTCCCTTGATGAGAAGTACAAGCTCTTCGCCGAGGTCTACCTGCCGTACAGCTACCGCGAGGCCCGCAGCCCGGCGACGTCCTTCGTCCTGTTCATGCCCGAGGCCGAGCTGTACGACTACAAGCGCATCATCGAGCGCCTCATCTCCGACCCGACGGCCAGCTACTCGAAGCGGCGCGAGAAGATGTTCGAGGTCTACATCGAGCTGATCACGCAGTTCAGCGGCGAGACCGGCCTGCGCAACCGAAAGCCCGAGGAAATCACCCGCGACGAGGTCTCGCAGCTCATGCAGGGCCTCTACGGCTCCGGCCTGCGCCTCAACGTCGCCCTCGACTTCCGAATCGGCGACCTGCGCGACGAGAAGAAGGTCTCCAACGACGAGATAGATGCCCTCATGCGCCGCTTCAAGGACGTGGAAGCCTACCTCGATAAGGCCCTGCGCGACGGGGCGCAGTACGACTTCTGCTATGAGTCGGAAGCGGGCAACCGGTATTACTGGATTGATCTGCAGGAAGCCTTCTAATCTCAACCATCCACCATGCTCCGCCACGCCCAGCACGTCCTCCTCGCCGCCCTTCTGCTTACCGCCGCCGCCGCCCGGCTGCCCGCGCAGAGCAAGGTGCTGGGCCGCCCGCTGCGCTACGAGTCGCCCATCGACTGCTTCGGCGATGCGCAACAGTACGCGGAGATGATTGGCAGCGGCGGCACGAGGCAGAAGAGCAAGAAGGACGCTTGGCTCGTCTTCAGCGACCGCGACAACAACCCGGTTTACGACAAGCCCTCGGCCGCGTCATCCGTCGTGGCCAGCCTGCACCTGCGCGACTACTTCTACGTCGTCGACGAGGAGGAGGACTGGGTGAAGATCGTCGACGCGCAGGTCGACCAGCTGAAGGTCATCAGCCTGCGAAAGGCCCTCGGCTGGGTGCCGAAAAAGAAGCTCCTCCTCTGGAACACGGGCCTCGTCGGCCGCAACACCCTCATCCACAAAAAGGCCCTCCTGCTCAACCGAGCCGACGACATCAAGAACATCCTCAAACTGGCCGACCGCTCCGTCGTCAGCATCTACCGGGGGCCGGAGCTGGCCGAAAAGGAGCCGGACCGCACCATCTTCGAGTTCTACTTCATCCTAAAAAAGGAGGGCGGCAGATTCCTGTTGAGCGAGGAGGCCGTGCTCAGCCCCTATAGTGCCGAGCGAATCGTGGGCTGGATCGACGAGCGGCGCTGCTCGGCGTGGGACAACCGCATCTGCCTCGAGCCGAACTTCGACCCCGCCGCCTTCGCCGAGCGCGCCAGCGACCCACGCCTCAAGCTCCGCGCCTTCGAGGACGAGGAGCGCGCGCAAGGCTTCGCCGCCAACGGAAAGGCCGCCTCCCATGTCTTCTGGGACGAAGACCCCGTCGACCTGCCCGCCCGCAAGCTCGCCCCGAGCGACCCGCACCGCTACAACGGCTACGTCATGCGATTTCCGATGCTCGCCGCGTCGGTCGCCAACGTCGCGGGCGACACCTTCGAATGCTTCCGCAGCGGCATCGTCGGCAACATCAAGGTGCGGCGAGCGGGCGGCGCACCCTCCTTTGGTTTCACCTCCCAAATCTCAGAGGCCGACTATTCGAGGCTGAAAGGCTATGTCAACACCCTCGACCACCGGGTGCGCAACGTCAACGTCTTCTTCGCCATCGAGGCGACGGACAGCACCTACGCCTTCCGAAATGACATCGCCCGGGCCATGCGCGACCTGCGGGCCGGGCCGCTCAAGGACGTGTCGGGCGTCCGGTTAGGTGCCCTCCTCTTCCGCGACATCCCCGAGGCGGCTGCGGGGAAGGGAGCAAAGGCCTCCGTCGACCGCCTCATCGAGACGCTCCCGCTGACGGCCGACCTCGATCGAGCGGCCTCCTTCGTCGAGTCAGCCGACTTCCGCAACCGCAACGACCGCGACGCCTACTCGGCACTCTATTACGGCCTCCAGCAGTCGCTGGCCGGTGCCGGCTTTCGAGAGGACGAGATGAACATCTTCTTCCTCGTCGGCAACTATGGCGACTACCGGGCCGACCGCGACCGCAAGGCCTCCGCCCGCGCCAGCCGCGACCGCACCTTCATGGAGGATTTCGGAGCCATCTTTGAGTCGCTCAACCTGCTCGACGCACACTTCCACGCTATCCAGTTGCGGCGCGAACCGACGCGGGCCAACGAGGCGTTCGTCCGGCAAGCGCAGTTCATCGAGCTGGAAGCGGCCAAGTTTTCCTACAACAAGCACTATGGCAACCGCCAAAACCCACAGACCCGCGAGCTGCTCGACCGCCTGAAGGCCGACCACAACCTCGCCGTCTCCGAGCCTTCGATGCCCGACCCCGGCGAAGGAGGCGACGCTTGGCTCGTCGGCGGCCGCAACCCGGGGCGCGTCCTGCGGCCGACGGGCACCGTGCTGACGGCCGCGCAGTTGCAAAAAGGCGT
>JBGAWE010000282.1:0-5207 GCA_044227705.1 Saprospiraceae bacterium | reverse complement strand
TGACCATTGAACCGTCGCTTTTCGGGATGAGGAGCGACATCGTGGCCGGCCTCTCCGAAAACGTTTTTTCCAAGACCGCTGGGTCGAGGAGGAGGAACTGGCCTTTCACGTCGATCAGGCCCGGCATGTCCGCCAGTTTTTTCAGCGGCGAGAAAGGCGCGACCGGCTCGAAGCGGGCACCGAGGTCTTTCAGTTTTTGAACGTTTTCGGAAATGGTCTGCGAAAAAAGGAGGGTAGGAAGGAGGGCAAATGCGGCGAGTATCGGCTTGAAATTCATGCAACAATGGATTTTTGGCAAACCTACGCGCACTGCCAGTCGAAGGATTCGGATTTCGCTAAACTGTCGGGTGAAATGCTGACAGGGTTTCGCGCCGCTTCAATCCGCGTCCACAAAGGTCGATATGGTAATGGTCGTCCGCGTGACGCGGTTCGTCCAATAGGGCAGGTTCTCCACAAAATGGATGCCCCGCTCGACGAGCTGCCGTCCGGACGGTGCGGCAAAAAGCTCGTCCTTCAATTCCAGCCGGAAGATGATTTTCTTGATTTTCAAACCGTTGCGCCGGGCCGCGTCGTCGATGGCGAGGATGTGACGCGCCATCGCCTCGAAGTCGATTTCGACCGATTTGAATGGATAGAGCCGCCCTTTTTCATCAAAATCGAGATCAAGTAGTGAAAATAGTCGAGGTGGTCGAAAAAGGCGCCTGCCCGAGTGCCGCGCTTTTTCGGGACCATGAAATCGGCGCTCGTCCCGTTCTGGTGCGTCCGGTGGATGAGCAGCCTCCCTCCGTATCGGTCCGAGCATTCCATCAACCTGAAAGCAGTCTGCGGGCAGGTCGTCTCACAGGTTTGGTAGGCCTCCAAAATGGTGCGGCAGGTCTTCGAGCCGGTGTAGCCGTTGTTGAAAAGGTAGTAGCTGGCCTGGCTGAAATAGCGGAAGTTTTTGCCAATAGGGGACAAGCCAGCCGTTTTCCAAGCCCTGTTCCTGACGGAGCCGACGACTCGGCTTTCGCCCGAATTTTGATGCCTCCATTCCGGGATTGCCGAGGCAAAGCAGAAAGCTGCGAGGAGCAAAATTGCCCAACGGGCTTTCATCAAGAGCTTTTTGAGTCGAGTCATTTTTTGAAGAGGTCAATTGGGACTCAGCATTTCGCGCCGAACCTTATTTATCGAGCGGCAGCCGGAAAGGCGCATGGGTCAGCTCAAATTTGCGCGAAATTGAGCAGAACCTCCCGAACGCCCGCCCGGGGTTACCGAGCGCGAGGTCAAACAAAACGGCCTTCCGACGGCAACCGCCGACGCCCCGAGCGCGATGGTTTTGAAGGCATCGGCCCTGCCGCGCACCCCGCTGTCGAAGACGATGGGCAATTTCCCACCGACGACTTCCACGATTCCCGGCAGAGCCTCGATGGCTGAAATCGCTCCATCGACTTGACGGCCGCCGTGATTTGAAACCCAGATCCCGTCAAAACCAGTCTCGATGGCCAGCCTCGCGTCGCCGGGGTGGAGGATTCCTTTTATCAAGATGGGAAGGCTCGTCTGCTTCCTCAAAAACTCGAAATCGCTCCAGTTCAGCGTCGGGTTGGCGTAGATCTCTATGAACTTTCGGACGGCCCGCATCCCTCGGCCGCTGCGCAGGTTTTCCCAAAACAGGCCGGGATGCCGACGGTTCGCTTCCAAAACCGCCGAGATTGATTGAAGGTTGATGGTCGGCTTGGCCGTCGCGGCCGTCGGCTCGTCTTCCATCAACTTTTGAAAAACCGGGTCGCTCGTGTACTGCGCGATGCCCATCCCTTTCAAAAAAGGGAGCGAGGCGAGGCCCAAATCGCGGTTCCGCCAGCCGAGCATCGTCGTGTCGGCCGTCAGGACGAGGGCCGAGCAGCCGCAGTCCTCCGCCCGCCGGGCGAACGAGGCGACGAGGTCCCTGCTTTTCGGCCAATAGAGCTGCATCCAACGGGGTGAGTCGCCCATCACGGCGGCGCACTTTTCCATCGGAACGGAAGCTTGGTTGCTGAACGTCATCGGGATTCCGAGGCAGGCGGCTGCTCGGGCGGCGGCCAAATCTGCCTCGCGGTGCGCCAGTTCGAGGACCCCGACCGGTGCGAGGAGGAACGGCGACGGCCATTTCTTCCCTAATATTTCAACGGAAAGGTCGGCCTCGCCCACGTCGCGCATCATGCGGGGGACAATTTGCCAGCGTTCGAACCCGGAGCGGTTGGCGGCCATCGTTCGCTCGGTTCCTGCGCCGCCGAGGATGTATTCAGCGGCGGTTTCGGGCAGGGCGGCGGCTGCCCTTTTTTCCAGTTCGATCGGGTCGAAAGGGATGGCCGGGCGGATGGCTGCGACGCCGTTCAGGTAGATTTCCCGCTGTCGGTAGAGGGCCGGAAGCAGCTTTTTTTCATCCATAGCCAATTGGAAATCAGGCCGTTGTGCGGCTTTGCATTTTGAAAACAGGCGAAAAAGGTTGCTCGGGTTTCGAGGCTTTCTTTCTTTGCCCCGGCTTGTTTCGCCAATCGAGGCGGAAATAAGGCGGGCCGAACGCCCGTTCCTGCCCCGGCAAATCTGCCCAATTTTTCACACAAACACGTCCATCATGAAAGTCCGAAGTCTGTCGGCCTGGGCCATGCTCTCCCTTTTCTGCATCGCCCTGACGGCCAACCTTCCCGCGAAAAACTTGACGACCATTGCCCCGAACCCGAAACCCGAAACCCCAAGCTCGAAGCTCGAGGAGTACGGCATAGCCAGCTACTACGCCGATGCATTTCACGGAAAAAAGACCGCAAACGGGGAGCGTTTCGATATGAACGACCTCACCTGCGCCCACAAGAGCCTGCCCTTTGGGACGCTCGTCCGCGTCACGCGGCTCGACAACGGGCAGTACATCACGGTCCGCGTCAACGACCGGGGTCCTTACACGAAGGGCTTCGTCATCGACCTGTCGAAGCGAGCGGCCGAGAAGCTCGGGATGATAAAAACCGGCACCACGAAGGTCCGCCTCGAGGTCGTCGGCACGACTGAAAGCCGCGAGTTTTCGGGTGAGCCGGTCATGTACTCGTCGACCGAGCGGCCCGCCGTCGCCAAACCGGCCTCGATGCCAGTGACGCCCGTCCGGCCTGACTTGAAGGTGATGCCCGTCTCGAAGCCCGAGAAAATCGAGGCCAAAAAGGTGACGAAGGTCACGCCGGTCGAGCACGGCAAGCCCGAAATCAAGGCCTTCAAGACAGTGACCGGCAAGGACTTCAAGCAGTTCGACCTCTATAAAATCGAGCTGAAACGCCCGGCGAAGTCCGGTTTCGGGGTCCAGGTCGAGACGTTGACGAACGCCGAAAATGTCTTCGCCACCGTCGCCAAACTGCAGTCGAGCTTCGACAACATCCTCATGTCAATCGAGCCGGGCGCGGGCGACAAGCCGGTCTACAAACTCATCGTTGGCCCTTATTCGAGCAAAGAAAAGGCCGATTCCGCATCAAAATCATTGAAAAAGAAGGGCTACAAAGGCTTCACCGTCAGCCTCGAAAAGTGAGGGGTTGATAGGTTGGGGGGATCGGGGAATCGACCCGTTGTTGAAGGTCGGAAGGGTTTCAAGCCCTTCCGACCTTTTCTTTTTCAACCATCAGGCTACTTTGGCGGGATGAAAAATGAAACCAACTCGCGGGCTGCATTGGCTCTCGTCACGACGCTGTTCTTTCTCTGGGCGCTCGCCATCCAGCTCAACCCCATCCTCATCCCGCACCTCAAAAAGGCCTGCGAGCTGACCGACTTCCAATCGGCCTTCGTCGACTCGGCTATGTTCATCGCCTACTTTTTGATGGCCATCCCGGCGGGCATCTTCATGCAAAAACGGGGCTACCAGGCCGGGATTCTGACCGGGCTTTTGCTCTATGCGACGGGCGCGTTCCTCTTTTGGCCGGCGGCGAGCGCTGTTTCCTATCCGTTTTTTCTCGTCGCCCTGTTCGTGATGGCCAGCGGCCTGACGATGCTCGAAACGGCGGCCAACCCCTACGTGACCGTCCTCGGCGACCCGGCTACGGCGACGCAGCGGCTCAACCTTGCCCAGTCCTTCAACGGCCTCGGCTCGTTCATCGCCCCGCTGATGGGCGGGATGTTTATCCTCGGCGACTCAAATCCTGCCACCGAACCGGCCCTCGGCTCGCCCGAGCGCGTCCAGTTCTTGGCGGAAACGGCCGGTCGGGTGAAGCACCCGTTTTTGTTCATCGGGCTGCTGGTTCTGTTCGTTGCCTTCCTTTTTTCGAGGGTGAAACTGCCCGACATCCGGTCCGAAAAAGGGGAGGGGAGGAGCAGCAACCCATTCCGCCTTTTGGCCAACCGGACGGTTCGCTCAGCGGTCGTGGCGCAGTTTTTCTATGTCGGGG
The DNA here is from genome assembly GCA_044227705.1 of Saprospiraceae bacterium. GTDB lineage: Bacteria > Bacteroidota > Bacteroidia > Chitinophagales > Saprospiraceae > JANOQP01. The sequence goes on along the minus strand of JBGAWE010000282.1, from coordinate 837 downwards.
CGCAGGTCTGCATAAGCTCTTTTTTCATTCGGTTCGCCGCGAATGCGGCCGGTTTCGACCAAAAGACCGGGGCTTACTGGCTGTCGGCCGCGCTCCTTCTTTTCATGGTGGGCCGCTTCGTCGGGACGTTTTTGATGAAGTTCATCCGGCCCTCCCGGCTGTTGACAGGCTACTCGGCGGCCTGTGTCCTACTCGTCGGGCTGGCCATCGCTGTCGGCGGGAAGGCGTCGATTTTCTGCCTCATCGCCGTGGAGTTTTTCATGTCGATCATGTTCCCGACGATTTTTTCAATGGGAGTAAAAGGTTTGGGCGACGATGCGAAGCTCGGCTCTTCGCTCATCATCATGGCCATCGTCGGCGGGGCGGTGATGCCGTTGGTTTTGGGGAGAATCAGCGACGCGACGGGGTCCATCCGGACGGCCTATCTCGTGCCGATGGTGGCATTCGCTGTTGTCGCCGGGTTCGGGTTTTTGAAAATGAGGGAGGAGCGTTCGGCGGCCTGACCGGCGGCGGCTTGGGGTCACTTGTCCGGCTCCAGTTTCCGGTTCTTTTCGATGGCGGCCGCGTCCCATGTGATGCCGAAATGCTGGGCGTACTCGGCCAGCGGCTGCAGGCCGACCTCGGCCCGCCGCCGGTCAACGTTGTCCACGTCCTCGATGGGGAAGAACCGCTTTTCGCCGGTCTCTGGGTCGGTGACAACTTGGCTCCCATAAAGTTGCCGCTTTCCGTTTCGCATCAAAACCCGGTCCTCCAAAAGGGCGAGCGAGGTGCCTCGGGCCTTTCCCTTTTTGACCGCCTCGCGCATCATCGGCAGGTATTTTTCCTGCGTCGAAAGCG
>JBGAWE010000281.1:0-5000 GCA_044227705.1 Saprospiraceae bacterium | reverse complement strand
CTCGGGCCGATTGTTTTTTCAAAAACCGGAGTCATGGCATGACCACAATCTTCCCCGTCGCGGCCGTTGAACCGGCCAACTGGAATCGATAATAATAGACCCCGGCGACCGGAGGCAGAGGCAACTCGAACCGGGCGTTCCTCCCCGTCGGAAGCTCCCGCTGTCGTTCGACCAGACGCCCAGAGGCGTCGAGCAATTCGAGCTGCAAATCAACGAAACTGTCCGTCTGATAATCGAAAACCGTCGCCCCTCGGGCAGGGTTCGGCATCGGCCGCGTCGATTTGAGGGGCTGACGGGGCGGGGCGTTCAGGTCGAAAGCCTCGATTTGGCCGTCCATCCAGTGCAGCCGGTCGGCAAGCCAGCGGCGGAGGTAGGCAACCTCCGATTCCCACGTCGGGCCGATGTCGTAATCGGGCCAGACGTAATTGCCCAAGATTGGCCAGCGCTCAAAGTTCCGAGCCTGCGCCTCGGCAAGCAGGTTTTGCATGGAGTCGATTGTGCCGAGCATATGTTCGTCGCTCCATGCCCCGGCTCTCAAATTACGCCATTTTGAGGCCATTTTTCCCAAAAATCGAGGGTCGGACAAAAGCCGCTTCCACCAAAAAGGAACCTGCCATTCGTCCTCTGGACAATACTCTTTGATGATGTCGAACGCCCAGCCCTCGCTCGGCCCGGATTGGCAAAAACCGCTGATGCCAAAGGCGATGTTGAAGTCCCAGACAGGCCCCATGTACAGCCGCCCATCGGCCGAATGGCGGTCTTTGAACATGAAAGTGGAAAGGCGATAAGCGTCAAGGTTCTTCGTCGCCTCGTTGACGAAAAGATAGCCGAGCCACGAGTCGACGTCGATGAATCGCTCGTAGCCGTCAACCGAGTCTTTGAAATCATCGCCCGAAAAGGCGGCTTCCATCTCCTCGATGAAACTTTGGATGTAAGCCTTTTGCTCAGCCGCGATTTGGTCGGGCTTTGGGTAGTGGTATTGAAAAAAACTCCGCTGCGCCGCGCCCGGCGAGGGGGCAAAACCGCTCGCCCAACCGTCGAAACCGCTGCCCGTCAGCTTGTCCAATTTGAGGATGTATCCACCGGTCAACTGGTCGCCCGAGGTGTCCGTCGGATTGAGTTTGGAGATGTTGACCCGGTTTTTGTCCCGCTTGATTTTCTCCGTGAAAAGATAGACCCCCCGATAATCATCGTCGACGACAAGCTCAACAAAGCTTGCCCGAGGCGCATAAACCATTGATTCAGAGGCGATTGAATAGGCGAGCGCGTCGCGCATCAGCGACTTGTCATTGTACGGGCCGACCAAGACCCAGTCGTTCTCTTTTGGAAAGCCCAAAGGCTCGATGTTCTTCGATGCGCCCGTCGAATCCCTCGTCTCGATGGCAAAGCCGACTTTGGGAAATTGCTGCTGGCTGGTCGTGCCGCGCTTTTCGATGCCGATGAACTCGGACGGGAGGTTAGCCGTATCGGCCAAAATCGCCAGCCCGCCGGACGGTTCGACGATGTGCATCCGGGCCGTCAACTTCGGCTCGTCAGGGATGGTCTGCCCGCCCGTTTTTATGGAAACGATGGGCAGGTTTGAGGTCGTTAATACTTGCCCGGGCAGGTCGGCGACGGTCAACAAAAACAGGATGGGCAATGGATTTCTCATGGCGACCTCCGCTCAACCCGTTCACTTCGGGACCCGGACTTGATACGTCTTCTTCTCCTTGTTCGTCAAAGTGGAGGCGATGAGCCAGGGGTTTAGGAGCTTTAGCTGCCGGTAGTTCGTCCCATATTTCTGGGCGAAGTCGCCCCAATTTTCAACCGGCCCGCTCACCTCGATGGTCGAAAAATCCTCGACCGGCGGGTAGAGGTGGCTGTCCTCGATGACGTACTCATAGTCGGCCGGGTGCTGCATCACTTCTTTTATCGCCACGATGCGCAGGGGGTAGCGCATGGTCTCCTCGGCGGCGAGGTTCATCTCCCAAAAAGTCTTGGCCCGCTGGTTGGCAAGCTCTTCCGAGATGCGGCCAGCACCGCCGTTGTAGGCGGCGGCAGCGAGGTACCACGAGCCGAATTTTTGGTGGAGGTCGCGGAGGTATTTGGCCGCGGCATGGGTCGCCTTTTCGAGGTGATAGCGCTCGTCAACCTCCTTTGAAATTTGGAGGCCGTACTGCTCGCCGGCACTCCCGATAAACTGCCAGACGCCCTTCGCATTGGCGGGCGAGACGGCGTTCGTCAGCCCGCTTTCGGCGACGGCGAGGTATTTCAAATCATCCGGCACGCCCTCCTCTTTCAAAATCGGCTCGATGACGGGGAAGAGCGCGTTCGCCCTTTTGATGGCCATCAAGGTCGAGCTGTGCGAGTAGACGTTCTGCACAAGCTCCCGGTCGAGGCGCTGGCGGACGTCGCGCTCCTCGATGGGCAGCGGGTCGCCGCAGAGGTCGAACTTCTTGCCCTCGAGGTTGAACGTGCGGATGGCCTGTGGCGGCGTGGCCGCGCCGTAGCCCTTCTGGTCGTCGTTTTTGTAGGACGAGAAAATGGCCCACGAGAGGACGGCGGCGAGGCTGACGTTGAGGGCGATAAGAACCTTGTTGCTCATAAACGATTGATTGTCAGTGCGATTCATGGGGCAAAGGTAAGTCGTATGGCACAGCTTTTAAGCTGTGATTGTTCATCTCCTCACGGCCTAAAACCTGTGGCACCTACCTTCACGGCTCAATTTTTTAAAGAAGAATAATGGATTACAGAATCGAAAAAGACTCCCTCGGCGAGGTCCGGGTGCCGGTGAACGCCTACTACGCCGCGCAGACCGAGCGCTCGAAGAACAACTTCAAGATCGGCGGCCCAGGCACCCATATGCCCGTCGAAATCATCCGCGCCTTCGCCGTTTTGAAGAAGGCCGCCGCGCTCACCAACCTCGACCTCGGGGTGCTTTCAAAGGAAAAAGCTGATCTCATCGGCCGCGTCTGCGACGAGATTTCGGAGGGAAGACTTGACACGGAATTCCCCCTCGTTGTCTGGCAGACGGGCAGCGGGACGCAGTCGAACATGAACGTCAACGAGGTCGTCGCCGGGCGCGGCCACGTCCTGACGGGCGGCAGTTTGCTCGACGAAAAGAAGGCCCTCCACCCGAACGACGACGTGAACAAGAGCCAGTCGTCGAACGACACCTTCCCGACGGCGATGCACATCGCGGCCTACAAAATGCTCGTCGAGGTGACACTGCCGGGGCTGGAAAAATTGCGCAACACGTTGAACGTCAAGGCTTTGGAGAACATGCGCTGCGTGAAAATCGGCCGCACCCACTTTCAGGACGCGACGCCGCTGACGCTCGGGCAGGAGATTTCTGGCTATGTCGCGCAGCTCGACCACGGCATCCGGGCGATAAAAAACACCTTGCCGCACCTCTCCGAACTGGCCCTAGGCGGCACGGCCGTCGGCACCGGATTGAACGCGCCGGACGGCTACTCGGAACTCGTCGCGGCCAAAATCGCGGAGCTGACGGGGCTGCCCTTCGTGACGGCGCCCAACAAGTTCGAGTCGCTCGCCGCGCACGACGCGATTGTCGAGTCGCACGGGGCGTTGAAGACAGTCGCCGTCAGTTTGATGAAAATCGCGAACGACATTCGGATGCTCTCCAGCGGCCCGCGCTCGGGCATCGGCGAAATCATCATCCCCGACAACGAGCCGGGGTCGTCCATCATGCCGGGCAAGGTCAACCCTACGCAGCCGGAGGCGATGACGATGGTCTGTGCGCAGGTCATGGGCAACGACGTGGCCATCAACATCGGCGGCGCAATGGGCCATTTCGAGCTGAACGTATTCAAGCCGATGATGATTTACAACTTCCTACTCTCGGCCCGTTTGCTGGGCGACGCGGCGGTCAGTTTCAACGACAAATGCGCCATCGGAATCGAGCCGAACACGGCCCGGATTCAGCAACAACTCGAGCAGTCGCTGATGCTCGTCACGGCCCTCAACACGAAGATTGGGTACGACAACGCGGCCCTCATCGCGAAGACCGCGCACAAGAACGGGACGACCCTGAAAGCAGCCGCCGCGGCCCTCGGATTGGTCTCCGAAGCCGACTTCGATGCGTGGGTGAAACCGGAGGCAATGGTTGGAAAAATTGGGTGAGCGGTTTTTTGGGGCCGGTTTTCGGCAAAAACCATAAGCCATCGTGCCAATTTTGGTGCGATGGCTTTTTTTTTGAAATTAATCTTTTGTCGAACGGATGGCGTTCTCCACTTTTGCCTGACGGGCGACAATTCGGGGAATTCGCATGAGAAAAAATCGCCAACCCCGGCCTGTGTTTTTTGAGAGAAAACTTGCCCGTCCGCGCCCCGATTTCCGCCCTCGGCGGGAGGGGATTGCTGCCATCGAATAATCCTGAAGACAGACACAACCTGCCGTCGGCCACCCGGCGGCACGAGGGACTTTTTTCGAGGAACAAACCCCGCATCCCCCACGGGCGCGGCGACGACTCATCACATACTATCTATTTTCTAAACGCTATGCGGAAAACTGCTTCCAAAAACGGCATGAGCCAGGACAAAATCAAGTCCTCGACAGAGGTCTTGAGAGCACTGGCGCACCCCCTTCGGCTGCGAATACTGCAGTTCATCGACACCAACAAGAGCGTCCACGTCAACAAGATTTACAGCGACCTCCAGCTCGAGCAGAGCATCACCTCGCAGCACCTGCGCATCCTGCGCTCGACCGGACTGGTGCAGACTGAACGGGCGGGGAAGTACATCCACTACGGAGTGGACTATGAAAAGGTCGCCGAGGCGCAACGGGCGGTCGGCGATTTCATGCACATCGAGGTGCCCGAAAAGGGCTGACCGAAACGAGACCTGAAACCAACTTTTTCATCCCTCACACTGAAGCGCGAAGGGGCCTGACGGAGCAATCCGAAGGGCCTTTTTTTGTGCGCAAAAGATTGATTCTCAAAGAGAACCGGCCCGGCCCAGCCATCGGCGAGATGCGCCAGGCGAAAACACTCGCACCACAAG
>JBGAWE010000280.1:0-5061 GCA_044227705.1 Saprospiraceae bacterium | reverse complement strand
CCGCGAACGGCAGGTGAGTGAACTTCATAACAATAAACGGTGCTCGGATTAAGGAGAATTTAACGAAAAAACGAGGCCCCGTCAGGCCGTATTGCCCCCGAAGCGGGCAGCGCGGAAATTTATTTCCGCCACGATGCGATGGGCCAGTTCGAGGGCGGCCAGCCCGTCGCCGAGCGTTACCGGCGGGCTGGTGCGCGCCTCGATGCTTCGGGCGAACGATTCGAGTTCGAGCTTTATCGCGTTGACCGGCGGGCTTTCGGGCTGTTCAGCCAAAAGGAGACGTTTGCCGCGCGGCGTGTCGAGTTCCATGAAATGGTCGGCGGGCGGCAGCTTCGGGTCGGTCGGCGAGAAGAGGCGGACGATTTGCGCCTGTTTTTCCAAAAAGTCGAGGCTGATGTAGGCGTCCGGCTGGAAGAGCCGCAGTTTCCGCATCTGTTTGAGCGAGATGCGCGAGGCCGTCAGGTTGGCCACGCATCCGTTGGCGAACTCGACGCGGGCGTTGGCGATGTCCGGCGAGTCGCTCAAGACCGCCACGCCGCTGGCCGAGACTTTTTCGACCGGGCTTTTCACCATCGTCAAAATCAGGTCGAGGTCGTGAATCATCAGATCGAGGACGACCGAGGTGTCCGTACCTCGCGGCTGGAAAGCGGCCAACCGGTGCGACTCGATGAACATTGGCGCGAGGCCGAGGGCATTCACCGCGAGGAACGCCGGGTTGAATCGCTCGACGTGGCCGACCTGCCCGACGACCCTTTTTTGATTGGACAGTTCAACGAGTCGTCGGCCTTCCTCGACGGTCTCGGTCAAGGGTTTTTCAATGAAAAAATGGAGGCCGCGCCCGATGGCCTTTTCGGCAATCTCAAAATGGACGACGGTCGGCGCGACGATGTCAACAGCTTCGCAGGAATCGAAAAGCGAGTCGAGCGAGGGAAATCTCTTGACCTGAAAATCGGCCTCCGCCCGTGCCGCGCTCTCATCCGAGGGGTCGAAAAAGCCGACGACCTGCCAATGTTCGGGCAGTTCGAGGAGGCATTTCAGGTGTATGCGGCCGAGGTGGCCGACGCCGACGAGGCCTATTTTCATGAGATTGCGCGGTGTTTTTTGCGGGGGCAAATGTCCAATGGCTTCTCAAAAAATACCTTCGCCGCCAACAAAATCACAGAGAAAATGCCCGTAGCCGCAGAAGCGCTTCCGACCGTCGAGACCGCCCAGAAGCTCGGCCTGACCCCCGAGGAGTTCCGCAAAATCCACAAAATCATGGGCCGCGCGCCCAATTTCACCGAGCTGTCCGTCTTTTCGGTCATGTGGAGCGAGCACTGCTCGTACAAGAATTCCATCCTCCTTTTGAAGACTTTGCCGCGCACCGGCAACCGGCTGCTCGTCGAGGCGGGCGAGGAGAACGCGGGCCTCGTCGACATCGGTGGCGGGCTGGCCTGTGCGTTCAAAATCGAGAGCCACAACCACCCGTCGGCCATCGAGCCGTACCAGGGCGCGGCGACCGGGGTCGGCGGCATCCACCGCGACATATTCACAATGGGCGCGCGGCCCATCGCCTCGCTCAACTCGCTGCGATTCGGGCCGCTCGAATCCGCTCACATGCGCTCGCTCGTGCGCGGCGTGGTCAAGGGCATCGGCGACTATGGCAACTGTTTCGGCGTGCCGACGGTCGGCGGCGAGGTCTATTTTCAAAGCTGCTATTCGCACGACATCCTCGTGAACGCTATGTCGGTCGGCATCGTCAAAGTGGGCGAAACGGTATCGGCGACAGCCGGAAAACCAGGAAACCCGGTTTTCATCGTCGGCTCGCAGACCGGGAAGGACGGGATTCACGGCGCGACGTTTGCCTCCGCAGACCTCACCGAGGACTCGGCGAAAGACCTCCCGGCCGTGCAGGTCGGCGACCCTTTTCAGGAAAAACTATTGCTCGAAGCCTCGCTCGAGGCCATCCAAACCGGGGCCATCGTCGGGATGCAGGACATGGGGGCTGCGGGCATCACCTGCTCGACGAGCGAGATGTCGGCCAAAAGCGGGGCAGGGATGGAAATCGACCTCGACCGGGTGCCGACGCGGCAGGCAGGCATGAAAGCATGGGAAATCCTCCTTTCAGAAAGCCAGGAGCGGATGCTCATCGTCTGCAAAAAGGGGCGCGAGGCGGAGCTTCTCGCGGTCTTCGACAAATGGGACTTGGAGTGTGCCCTCATCGGCGAGACGGTGAAAGGCGGCCGCATCCGGTTCAAACAGCACGGCGAAATCGTGGCCGACGTTCCCGCGAAGCCGCTGGTGTTGGGCGGCGGCGCGCCTGTTTATAAAAGGAAGACGAAGCGACCGGCTTATCTCAAGAAGATTGAAAGGTTCTCGCTCGACAAAATCGCGCAGCCGACAAGCCTTTTGGCGGCAGCCAAGAGGCTTTGGAAATCGCCCAACCTCGTCTCGCGCCGCTGGATAACCGAGCAGTACGACTCGATGGTTCGGACGGGTACGATGACCACCAACCGGCCTTCCGACGCCGCGATTGTTTATGTGAAAGGCACCAACCAGGCCCTCGCCCTGACGACCGACTGCAACCCCGCCTACGTCTACGCCGACCCGCACCGGGGGGCGATGATCGCAGTCTGCGAGGCGGCGCGGAACATCGTCTGCGCGGGCGGCGAGCCGGTCGCCATCACCAACTGCCTCAATTTCGGGAACCCGTACAACCCGGAGGTCTACTTCCAATTCTCGGAGGCGATTCGCGGCATGGGCGATGCTTGCCGACGTCTCGGCACGCCGGTGACGGGCGGAAACGTCTCGTTTTACAACCAAACAAAGCTGAAAACCGGGGCCATCCCCGTCTACCCGACGCCGACCATCGGGATGCTCGGCATCCTCGACGACCGCGACGCGCTGACGACGCTCGACTTCAAACAGGCTGGCGACCTCATCTATCTTTTGGGCACCAGCCGCGACGACCTCGGGCAGTCGGAGTATTTGCGGTTTGTCAAGAAAAAGGAGTTCTCGCCCTGTCCGCACTTTGAATTGGAGGAGGAGGTCTCGCTGCACGAGGCGATTCGACAATTGCGGCCATTTGTCCAGTCAATCCACGACGTGAGCGAGGGCGGCGTTTTTCAGAACCTGATGGAGAGCGCGATGGCCGGCGGCCTCGGGTTTTCTGTCTCGACCGACAAATCAATAAGGGGGGATTGCTTCCTATTTGGCGAAAGCCAATCCCGCGCTGTTTTTTCGATTAAAAAGGAAGACGCGGCGACTATCGAAAATCTATTGAAAAAAGCGGGCTTTGCCTTTTCAAGACTCGGCGAGGTTGCCGACGGCTCTGTCCAAATTGACGGGGAAAACTGGGGCAAGGTTTCGGCTTGGCAAAAGGCCTGGGACTCGGAGCTTCACCGCATCATGGACGCGGCCTGAATCGGCGGATTGAAAACTCTTTCTTTCTTTGCCCCCGGAAAATCTCACCCAATTCTTTGACATGATCAGCAGGCGCAGCATCCGGACGAAGTCCTTTCAGGTCATTTACAGCCAACAGTTCGAGGACACGGGCCGCAACGGACAGGAAGCCCTCGACTTCTTCGCGAAGGGCATCGAGAAGGTCTATTCGACCTATTTTTTCAACGTCGCGCTGGTCATCAAGGGCCTCCACAAGGTCCGGGAGAAAGGCAAGCTGGCCGACGGCGAACTGCCCGAACTGGCCGATTTCAAGAAACTTTTAGCGAAAGCCGCCCCGATGCCCAACGCCAATGGCATTATCACCGAGGCCTTGAAGAGCTATTCGGCGAAGTTCGTCGAGCAGGAAAAAGTCATCGACGAGTTCTACGAGGGGATGCAGACGCGCCTCAACGAGCAGAGCTTCGACAACCCCGTCGCCTTTTACAAATGGCTGCAGGCGGATGCTGACTACAACGAGCTTTTCGCCGAGCAGCTCATCAACGGGGCGGGCAGCGATGACTATTCCATCGTCACCGGCACGATGCGGAAAACGGTGAAAGGCTTCCCGGCCTTCACAGAGGTCGACTCGGTCATCACCTCCGACGACGACGCGACCATCAATTTTGGCGACGTCCTCATCAAAAACTATTTCGACGAGGACGCCTACTACAACAGCCTCCTCGAGTCGCACTCGCGCAACTGGGAGATCGACCGCGTGGCGATGATTGACAAGATTCTCATCAAGATGGCCATCGCTGAAATGGTCTCTTTCCCCAGCATCCCGGTCAACGTCTCGATCAACGAGTACATCGAGATCTCGAAGGTCTTCTCGCTCGACAAGAGCAAGGAGTACATCAACGGCATCCTCGACAAGGTGGCCAAGAAACTCCAGGCCGAGGGGCGAATAGTCAAGGATGGCGGACCAGAGGCTCCGTCGGCTTGAGGAACGAGTTCAAGCATTCCATGCAGACAACGCATTGCACGCAAATGGAGGAGTATACTGAATTCACTTCCGTCTCCGAACTGCAAGTCGAGCCGGAAACGGAGGGCCAAGTCAGGATTAGCAGCCCCTTTGACCCGAGCATGGTGAAAATCGTGAACCACCCATTCAATGTCGGCCAACTGATCGATCGGTTGGCGCATGGGGAAATTGACATGGACACGGAGTTTCAACGTGCTTTTGTCTGGGACAGGAAGCGGCAAAGTCAGCTGATTGAGTCCATTATCATGCGGCTTCCGTTGCCCACTTTTTTCTTTGATGCAAAGGACAACAACCATTGGCAGGTGATTGACGGTTTGCAGAGAACCTCCACTTTGAGAGACTTCATTTTGAAAAAGGAGTTCGCGCTCGAGAAGTTGGAGTTCCTCGACGACTTTGAGGGCAAACGCTTTGAAGACCTTCCGCGCCAAGTTCAGCGGGATATCCTCGCTTTTCCGATTACAGTTTACACTGTGGAAGCGGGCACTCCCGATGTGGTCAAGTACAACATTTTCAGCCGCATCAATCGGGGCGGAATGGTGCTGACGCCGCAAGAAATCCGCCATGCGCTGTATTGGGGCAAAGCCTCGCGCATTGTGAAAGAACTGGCCGATGAACCACTTTTCCTTCAGGCGACAGACTGGAAAATCCGAACTGACAGG
>JBGAWE010000279.1:0-5073 GCA_044227705.1 Saprospiraceae bacterium | reverse complement strand
CGGGCGGCTTCCAGCCGGCGAGCCTGACGGGCCTGATCGGCGGGGCGACCTTCGAGCTGACGGCGCGGGAGAACGCGCCCGCCGAGGAAGGCTCCTCCGACTACCTCTCGTTCGGCCTGACGAGCGGCGGCACGACGGCCATTCCCTTTCAAAAAGGGGTGAGGACGGGCCTTTTCACGTTCCAGAACTCGGGCGTCTGCACCGGCGACTCGATCGGGCTGATGGCGGTCTTCGGCGACCCGTTCGCCGCGCCCAACTCGCGCTCGGCGAACGTCGGCCAGCAGCTCACCGTCCTCGGCTGGGGCGCGAGCGACGCGCCGGTCTGCGTCGCCGGGACGGGGCGGGCGGCCTGCGCCGCGCTACCGCCTCCCGCCACTTGCTTGGTCGAATATCAGTTGAGGCTTCTGCCCGACAAAAAGACGTTCGAGGTCTCCATGACCCCGGACACGACATGGGTCGTGCCCCTGAATATCACATCTACCCAGCAAATAACCATCAAAGTGCCAACCGGCGGCTTCCAAGTTTCGGGCCTAACCGCTCTCGTTGCCGGGGTAGACTATGAGCAAAACAGCCGATTCAATCACCCTTCTGAAAGCGCGGCATTTGACTACATCTCATTCGGTCTCGCCTCTGGCGGCACAAGCAATTTGCTGTACCAAAAAGGGCAGAACGTCCCGCTGTTCACTTTTGAAAACGGTGGGGTTTGCACCGGGGATTCCGTCGAGTTGATGCCTGTCTATGGCGACCCTTTTACCCAGCCAAACTCCGAAAACGCCAATGTCGGGCAGCAACTCACAACTCTCGGCTGGGGCGGTAGCGATGTGCCACTATGCGTTTTTGGGAGCGGGAAGGCATTTTGCTGTTCCGTGCAGTCAACTCAGGTTTTTGCCGCCGTCTGCGCGGGGCAGGCCTTCCTCTTTGACGGAAAGAGCCTCGCGACGAGCGGGATTTATCGCGACACCCTGACCGCTGCCGGCGGCTGCGACTCGGTCGTCGTGCTCAACCTGACCGTCGCGCCCGCCCTGCAGACCAGCCTCTCGGCGGCCGTCTGCGCGGGGCAGGCCTTCCTCTTCGACGGAAAGAGCCTCGCGACGAGCGGGATTTATCGCGACACCCTGACCGCTGCGGGCGGCTGCGACTCGGTCGTCGTGCTCAACCTGACCGTCGCGCCCGCGCTGCAGACCAATCTCTCGGCGACCGTCTGCGCGGGGCAGGCCTTCCTCTTCGACGGAAAAAGCCTCGCGACCAGCGGGATCTACCGCGACACCCTGACCGCTTCGGGCGGCTGCGACTCGGTCGTCGTGCTCAATTTGACCGTCGCGCCCGCCCTGCAGACCAGCCTCTCGGCCGCCGTCTGCGCGGGGCAGGCCTTCCTCTTCGACGGAAAGAGCCTCGCGACGAGCGGGATTTATCGCGACACCCTGACCCCCGCCCTGCAGACCAGCCTCTCGGCGGCCGTCTGCGCGGGGCAGGCCTTCCTTTTCGACGGAAAGAGCCTCGCGACCAGCGGCGTCTACCGCGACACCCTGACCGCTGCCGGCGGCTGCGACTCGGTCGTCGTGCTCAATTTGACCGTCGCGCCCGCCCTGCAGACCAGCCTCTCGGCGGCCGTCTGCGCGGGGCAGACCTTCCTTTTTGATGGCAAAAACCTCGCGGCCAGCGGCGTCTACCGCGACACCTTGACCGCTGTCGGCGGCTGCGACTCGGTCGTCGTGCTCAATTTGACCGTCGACAACTGCTTCCAGCCGTTCGACCTCGCGCTCGTCAAGCGGCTGGCGAGCGGGCAACCGGCATTCTTCGAACCGGGCGACGACGTGGCCTTCTCCCTCCAAGTTTTGAATCAGGGATTGAAGACCGCGTACAGCATCCAAATCACGGACTACTTGCCGTCGGGCATGGATTTCGACCCGCTGAAAAACGCGGGCTGGTCGCTGGCGAGCGGGCTGTTGACCACGACCGTCGCGGGGCCAATCGCGCCGGGCAACTCTACGACCGTTGGGTTGGTCTTGGGCGTGAAACCGTCGTTCTTGGGCAGTTTCATCAAGAACCCGGCTGAAATCTCGGCGGCCGACGACGACCAAAACCCGTCGAACCAGCCGCCGACCGATGTTGATTCTCAAGCCGACCAAAACCCGGCGAACGACGTCGAGGGCGGCGACGATTTCACCCAAAACCAGAACGGCGACGAGGACGACGAGGACTGTGCCGTGCTCGAAGTGCAGCGGTTCGACCTTGCTTTGAAAAAGACCCTCACGCCGGGCTACGACCCGCAAGTGCTTGACAATGAGCAGATTGCCTTCAGAATTACGGTCATCAATCAGGGGAACATCGGGGCGAAGAACATGGTCGTGACCGACCTTCTGCCCGCTGGCCTTGACCTCATCGACCCGAGTTGGACGATCAGCGCGAACGGGACGGCGACCTATTCTTTCGGCAATGCCGTCCTCGAGCCGGGGGCCGAGTTTTTCATCGACATTAAGTTCAAGGTGCCGGATTTGTCGACCATCACGTCGGCGGTCAACATTGCCGAGATAAGCGCGGCGACCGACACGGCGGGCATCGTGCGGACGGACATCGACTCGAAGCCCGACGGCGACCCGCACAACGACCACGTGGGCGGAAACAACACCGTTGACAACGAGCAGGGCGACGAGGACGACCACGACTACGAGGCCATCCTCCACTACCCGCAGTTCGACCCCATTGGCCACATCTATTGCGACAAGACGAACGGGCTGCTGACCGGCGGCCACATCGAGGTCAGCGGGCCGGGGCAGGTCTATTTCATCAACGGGCTGGACGGCACGACGGGCCAATACTGGTTCAACACCGACGGGACGCCGGGGATTTACACCATCACCTACGTCCACCCGGGCGGGTTCCCCATCAGCTCGACGTGCCTGCCGCAGCCCGGCGCGTTCGACCCGACCGGCACCGACGCATCGCCCATCGACAAGGACGGAATCGCCAACGGCGAGACCACCCTCGGCGAGCCGCTCGACGCGGGCGGCACCTTCCAGACGGGCGACTGCGCGGCCAACCCGTACTTCCTGCAATTCAACCTCGACGCGGGCGACCCGTTCATCCGCTACAACAACATCCCGGTTTCGTGCGCGCTCATCCGGTCCATCGCCTGCAACGACGCGGACGGCAACGGCCAGTTCGGCCCGGGCGACACCCCGGCACCGAACGTCAAAGTCTACCTATACGACGACTGCCCGAACGCGAACACGCCCATCGACTCGACACTCACCGATGCGGCCGGCAAGTACGCCTTTGACGGGCTGAAACAGGGCAGCTACCGCCTCCGCTTCGTCACGCCGCCCGGCACGCGGCCGACCACCGACAGCCCGACCACGCCCACGGGCTGGACGGACTGCATCGTGCTCGACTACGGGCAATGCGACACGACGAAACATATTTGTCTATACGCTTGCGAGGTCGTCGGCCCGGCCGCGTCGCCCGTGAGCGTCTGTTTTGGGGATTCTGTTCAACTTCAAATCAACGGGACGCAGCAGCACCTTTCGTGGTCGCCCGCGACGGGTTTGAGCGCGACGAACATCGCCAACCCGCTGGCCTCGCCGCCCGCCACGACCACCTACACGGTCATCTTCGACGACGGCATCGGCTGCGCGGACACGACGGAAATCGAGGTCGACGTCTTTGAGCAATTAGGCCCGAAACTGTCGATTTCGACCACAAACTCGACCGATTGCGCCTCGGACGGCTCGGTTTCGGTGTCCGTCGCGGGCGGCGGCCCGGCCGTCGAGTTCAGCATCGACGGCGGGCAGTCGTGGCTGCCGAGCGGGGTTTTCAGCGGCCTCGGCGCGGGGAACTATCCACTGAAAGTGCGCTATCAGGCCGGTTCGCTCTGCACATTCGACACGTCGGCAACGGTCGGCGGCCACCCGAAGCTCGTCTTTTTGGCGGATGAAAACGACCATTTCCTCTGCGCCTCGACGTCGGTCGCGGCTGGTTTCACGACGAACAACAGCCTCACGGGCTTCGCGATTTCGACCACGTCGAACTACTCGAACCCCGTCCTTTTGAGCAACAGCCTCCACTTCGACGCGCTCCTCCAGCACGCGGCGGACACCTTCCGCGTCAGCTTGACGGACGTTTTCGGCTGTGCCATCGCCGACACGTTCGTGCTGCACCAGGCTGCAGCACCGGTCGCGGACTTCGTGCCGACGGGGCTTTCCTGCCAAAACGACACGGTCTTTTTCCAATTCACCGGCTCGGAGAGCTTGGCCGCCGTCAACACCTGGTCGGCGACGGCGGGCAATCTCGTGTATCAAAACTTGGACGGGACGCTCGTCGGCTTCCTGTTCGATTCGCCCGGCGCGCAAACGGTCTCGCTCTCGATTGACGACGGCGGCTGCGCGAGCTCGATTTCAAAAATCACGGACATCCACCAAGCGACGGAAGCCGATGCGGGTGCCGACATGTCGGTCTGCGCGGGTGGTTGCGCGACGCTCGGCGGCTCGAGCCAGCCCCCCGGCGCGAGCTTCCTCTGGGACGGCAACGGCCTGGACAACCCCCTCTCCCCCGCCCCGACGGCCTGCCCGGCGGCGACGGGCGACTACATCCTCCTCGTCACCGACGCGAACGGCTGCACCGACGCCGACACGGCCACCATCACCGTAAATCCGCTGCCGACGGCCGCGATTTCGGGCGATTCGAGCATCTGTTCGGGCGATTCGACCACGCTGACTGCCTCCGGCGGAACTTCGTTCGAATGGTCGACGGGCGAGACGACGGACTCCATCACCGTCGCGCCGACGGGGCAAACGGCCTTTTCGGTCGTCGTCACCGACGCGAACGGCTGCACCGGCTTCGCGCTGCGGACGGTGAAAGTCGCGCAACCTCCCTCGCCCGCCATCCAGCTTTTGGGCGGCGGCAACTCGATTTGCAGCGACCAGACGGTCACGCTGACGGCCTCCGGCGGCACCAGCTTCGCGTGGAGCAACGGGGCGACCGCCAGTTTCACCCAAGTCTCACCGACCGCCACGACGACCTATACCGTCACCGCGACGGGGCAGGGCGGCTGCACGGCCGTTGCCTCTTTCACCC
>JBGAWE010000278.1:0-5090 GCA_044227705.1 Saprospiraceae bacterium | reverse complement strand
GTGACGGCCTCGGCCGGGAAAATCTACATCCAGCCGTCGCTCGGGCTGGGCGACCGCGAGCAGCCGCTAAAGGCGAAGGAGCGCAAGTTCAACATCGACCTCGGGGCGCCGGAAGAGGTCGCATTGAGCCTCACCTACACCATCCCGCCGGGCTGGAAAGTGGAGGAGATGCCCAAACCGGCGCGGCTGGCACTCGGCGACAAGGCCATCACGTTCGATTTTTTGACCGAGCAGGCGGGCGACAAAATCAAGTTCAACATCCGGAAAAAGGTGCGCTCCACCTATTTCGAGGCGGCGCAAAGCGAGGACTTCAAGCAGTTCTTCACAGCCGTGCTGGCCAAGCTCGGGGAGCAGGTCGTGCTTTCCAAAGCCTGATTTTCAACATGAAAAAGCTGCTTTCTGCCCTGCTTTTCTCCTCCGTCGCCGCCTCTGCGCAGGTCAAGGCAGACCTGGCCTTCTCGAAAATCCCGCCGGAGCTTTTGCTGAACGCCCATGCCGTCGTCCGAGACCACACGGTCGCCATCGACGTGAAGGACCGAGGAGCAGCCACAGTCAGCGAGCACCGTGTCGTCACCCTCCTCGACGACCGGGCGGAGGGATACACCGACCTCGATTTCGGCTACAGCAAAATCTGGGACATCGACGACCTCGACGGCGCGGTCTACGACGCGGACGGGCAGCTCGTCCGTCGGCTCAAGAAGAAGGACATCCTCGACGAGAAGCAGGTGGCCCACCTTTTCATCGACGACACGCGGGTGAAAAGGCTCCGCTTCCCGCGCCGCGCCTTCCCCTTCACGGTCGAGTACACCGTCCGCTACAAGCTCAACGGGATGATGCACCTGCCCGTCTTCCGGCCGCAGGAGTCGTCACGAGAGGCGGTCGAACGGGCCGATTTCCGGGTCTGGGCACCCGCCGGGGCGACGGTCCGCGTCCATGAGAACGACGCGGCGCGGCCCGCCCGCGAGGGTTCCGAGATGCACTGGCATTTTGAAAAACTGACTGCATCGGCGCCCGAGGACTTTGCGCCAGTCGGTTCGCTCGGCCTGCCCGAGGTGATTTGCGCCCCGACCGATTTCAGCATCGAGGGTTTCGACGGGAACATGGAATCGTGGCAGAACTACGGCCTTTTTCAACTGAAACTCAATGAAAACCGCCAAAAACTGCCCGATGCGACCGTCGCCATGCTCCGCCAGCTGACGGCCGACTGCCCCGGCGACCGCTGCCGGGCCGAGCGCGTCTACCGCCATTTACAGGAGACGACGCGCTATTTCTACATCGGCCTCGGCCTCGGCGGCTGGCAGCCCGCCCCCGCCGAGCAGGTCGATGCGCTCAAGTACGGCGACTGTAAGGGCCTGTCGAACTACCTCGTGGCCATGCTCGCGGCGGTCGGGGTGGAGGCGCGGTACGTTGTCGTGCGGGCTGGAGCCGAGGCGCAGGAGCAATACGCCGACTTCCCAAACGCCAATTTCAACCATATCATCGCCTGCGTCCCCCAGACCAACGACACGATTTGGCTGGAATGCACGAGCCAGTCGATGCCCTTCGGCTTCCTCGGCGACTTCACCGATGACCGGCCCGCGCTGCTCGTCGCGCCCGATGGCGGCCATATCGTCCGGACGCCGCGATACGACGAAACGGTCAACCGGCAAGTGACGGAGGCCGAAATCGCCCTTTCCGAAACAGGTGACGCGCGGCTCCGGGCTGGCATCGACCATTGGGGGAATTTTCAGGACATACCGGCCCAACTGACCGAGTTCGACCGCGACTTTCAAAAGAAATACCTCGACGGGACGCTTGCCATCAGAAACTTTGAAATCGACTCGCTCGGCTTCGTGCGCATCGGTGGTCGGCGGCCACACGTCCTGATGAACCTCGAACTCAACCTCCCCGGCCTCGGCTCGACGAGCGGGCGACGGATGTTTTTGCCTGCGAATGTCTTTTCAGGGGTTGAAGTCCCGGCCTTGCCGGAGGGGCCGCGGCGACTGCCGGTGCAGGCGGACTCGCGCGGTTTGACGAAAGAAAGGTTGCTGAAAATCGCCTTGCCGCCCGGATTCTCCGTGGAGAGCCTGCCGGAGGCCGCCCATCTCTCCTCGGACTTCGGGACGTTTGATTTCGAGGCCAAACTGGACGGCGGCCGTGTCTCCATCACCCGGAAACTGGTGCTCAACAACCGGATCCTGCCGCCCGACCGGTATCCCGACTTGATAGGTTTTTTGAAAAAAGCGGCGGCAGCCGACCGGTCGAAACTGGTGCTCGTCCGGTCTTGACGACCCTATTTGCCCGGCAGCGCAACGGGCCGCGCCGCCAGCCAGTCGAGCGCCAGCAGGCAATACGTCCGCACCCCGAGCAGCATCCCCGACTCGTCAATCCTGAAATCGACCGTGTGGTGGCCCGCCGTATTCGACGGGTCGGCCCCTTTTTCCATGCCGCCGAGGAAGACGAACAGGCCCGGCACCCGCTGGGCGAAAAATGAAAAATCCTCCGAGCCGGTCGATGCCTTGCCTAGCTGGACGTTGGCCTCGCCTGCCGCGCGGCGCAAGGTGGGGAGCATTTTTTCCGTCAAATCGGGGTTGTTGAACGTGATGGGCAGGCCGGGGTCGAGGGTGATGTCGGCCGTGCAGTCGTTGG
The DNA here is from genome assembly GCA_044227705.1 of Saprospiraceae bacterium. Lineage (GTDB taxonomy): Bacteria > Bacteroidota > Bacteroidia > Chitinophagales > Saprospiraceae > JANOQP01. Next base: position 2,462 of record JBGAWE010000278.1, on the reverse strand, counting down.
CCTCGGCGATGTGCGCGACGGTTCGGCGGAAGTCGACGAGCAGTTTTTCCCGAATTTTCGAATCGAGGGTTCGGATGGTGCCGAGCATCTCCACGTCGTCGGGGATGATATTGTGGCGGGTGCCGCCCGAGATTTTCCCGACGGTGATGACGGCCGGCTCGCTGATGAGGTCGGTCTGGCGCGAGACGATGTGCTGGATGCCCTCGACGATAGCCGCCGCCGCCACGATCGGGTCCTCGCCGAGCCAGGGGGTGGAGCCGTGCGCCCCTTTTCCGTGCACTTTGATGGTGAACCGGTCGGCTGCCGCCATCGTGCCGCCGGGCCGGTACTTGATGGTGCCGACCGGCGTGAGCGAGTTGATGTGGATGCCGAAGATGGCCTCAACTGGCGGGTCGTTGAGCGCGCCCTCTTTTATCATCAACGGCGCGCCGCCCTCCTCGCCCGGCGGCGGGCCTTCCTCGGCCGGTTGGAAAAGGAAGACGATGTTGCCAGCGATGTCGCCCCGCAGCCCGGCCAGCACCTCGGCCGCGCCCATCAGCATGGCGGTGTGCGCGTCATGGCCGCAGGCGTGCATCACGCCGACCTCTTGGCCGAGGTACTGGTCTTTTTGTATTGATTTAAAAGGCAAATCGACGCGCTCGACGAGCGGCAGCGCATCCATGTCGGCGCGCAGGGCGACGGTGCCGCCCGGTTTCGCGCCGCGCAGGACGGCGACGACGCCTGTTTTCGCAACGCCGGTTTTGACCTCGAGGCCGAGGCTGCGGAGGTGCTCGGCGACCTTTTCGGCGGTTCTAAATTCTCTGTTTGAAAGCTCGGGATGCTCGTGAAAGTCGCGCCGCCAGGCGACGACCTTCTGCTCGACGGCCGCCGCCCGCGCATCGACCTGTGGGCCGAGAGGGCTGAAGCGAGGCTGGTTGCCCAGCTTTTGGAAGACCGTCCCGGCGGGGATTTCCAGCGTCGTTTGAGCGGCTAAAAGATTGACAACCAACAGGTTGAGAATCAGACCACAGACTTTGTTCGACATCAATTTTTGCCTTTTGACTCCCACAGTGCTGCGGGATTTCATTTCAGTCAGATTTTCCTTTTTGCTTAAAACTCCCGGTTCCGCTCCCAAAAGTTCTGGTCCTCCACGTCCTCCAAAATCTGCCGATAGTTCGTGTAGCGAAGCTCGCTCACCTCGCCCGACTCGATCGCGGCGGGCAAGGCGCAGCCCGGCTCGCCCCGGTGGAGGCAGGTGCCGCCGAACTTGCACCGCTCGCTGACGCGGAAGATTTCGCGGTAGTTGTGCGCCACGTCCATCGGCTCGAGGAAGTTGAACGAGAGCGTCTTGATACCCGGCGTGTCGATGATGCGGCCGCCGAACGAGAGGTCGAACATCTCGGCGAAGGTCGTCGTGTGCTGCCCCTTGCCCGAGTAGCCGCTTATCTCGTTGACCCGCAGATCGAGCCTCGGCTCGACGGCGTTGACGAGGCTCGACTTGCCCACGCCCGACTGCCCGCCGACGAGCGAGGTCTTCCCTTTCAACAAAGCCCTGAACTCCTCAAGCCCCTCGCCCGTCTCGACGGAGGTGGCAAGCGCGGGGTGGCCGATTTTTTCGTAAACGGCCCGCAACTCCTCGAAAACGGCCAGTTCAGCCGCGCCCCAGAGGTCTTTTTTGTTGAAGACGACGACGGCCGGGATGTCCCGAGGCTCGGTCATGAGGAGGAACCGGTCGATGAAACCGGGCTTGAGCATCGGCTCGATGATGGTCGTCAGGACGACTGCCTGGTCGACGTTGGCGGCGAGGAGGTGGACGTCGTGCTTGCGGCGCGGGCTTTGACGGGCCACGTAGTTGGTGCGCGGCAGGATTTTCTGAATCATCCCCTGCGCGTCGCCCTCGGGCGCGAGTTCGACGCGGTCGCCGACGGCCACCGGGTTGGTTATTGGCATTCCTTCGAGGCGGAACTTCCCCACTATCCGGCACTTCCAAACAATCGGTTCCTCGCCGTCGAGGCGGACGTTGTACCAGCTCCCGGTGCTTTTGACGACGGTTCCTGTCTGCATTTATTGGCGCGTATTGGCGGCCGAAAGGTGGGCAAAAGTTTTCGGACGCGCCCAAAATCAGAGCCTGACCACCTTCCTGACCGCCACCTGTTTCCCGTCCGTCAGCGAGAGCCAATAAACACCGCCCGGCAAACCCGACAGGTCGAGTTTTCGAGGCAAAGCCGTTTTTTCATAAAGAATGAGCCGCCCCGCCGCGTCGCTGATTTTCAAAAGGAAGACAGAGCCAACGGCCTGATTCACAGCCAGTTGAATCTCCCCGCCCGTCGGGTTCGGGAAGATTTCGAGGCCAAAATTGTCTCCTGCCTCGCCCGTCGCGGCGGTTTTGACAATGACCTCTGTCGACGCTGTGCAACCGTTCTCGTCTTTCACGACGACGGTGTAGGAGCCGTCGGGCAGGTTCGGAAAAGCGTTCGAAGGTT
>JBGAWE010000277.1:0-5854 GCA_044227705.1 Saprospiraceae bacterium | reverse complement strand
GTCGGGCTACAGCCTCACGCAATCCTTTGCTTCCAAAAACAAGTGATTGGATTGGTGAGCGCGGGGAGTTGAGACTGGGCCTCGTGGCCGTTGTTGGCGTCCTTGCCAACAAACCGCTCGGGCGCTGTTGGCGAAGACGCCAACAACAGCCAGTGTGAATCCTCCGGCCTCCATGGCCGCCGACGTCTAGGCGATGGCGGCTAATTCATTCACTGTCAACGACAAAGGATTATGTCAAAAGTAAAAATCAAGCGCGCCAGCACGGCCATCGACATGACGGCGATGTGCGACGTGGCCTTTCTGCTGCTGACCTTCTTCATGCTCACGGCGAAGGCCAAGCCTGTCGAGACGGTCACCATCGACACCCCGTCGTCCATCTCGGACACGAAGCTGCCCGACTCGGACATCATGACGCTCTCGATCGACGCGAAGGGCAAAACGTACTTCAACGTGGACAACCCGAAGTACCGAATGTCGCTCATCCAGAAGATGAACACGGACTACGCGATGAACCTCTCGAACGAGGAGCTGCTGGCCTTCACACGGCTGGGCAGCATCGGCGTCCCCCGGGCGCAGCTCAAGCGATTCCTCGGCATGGAGCCGTCGGAGCAGATGAAAATCGAGGTGCCCGGTGTGCCGTCGGACACGGCCAACAACGAGCTTGGCCCGTGGATTCAGGCAGCCCGTTACGCCAGCGGAAATACCTACCGAATCGTCGTCAAGGGCGACGCGAAGGCTGAATACCCGGCCGTCGCCCGCGTCATCGCCACGTTGCAGGGGCTGAACATCAACAAGTTCAACCTCATCACCGACCTCGAGGCGAACCCGAACAAGACGACCGCCGTCATGGCCGAGAAGTAAAGGTGAATGGTGAATGATGAATGGCGGATTTCGCCGTCCATCCTTTGCCACCGCCGTTGGAGATTCACCATTTACCAATCACAATTCACCATTCATAGAAAATGGCAGAAATGGCAGCCGCCCCCGCAGGGGGGAAAAAAGGCAAAGGGGTAAGGTCGAAGAAGATGTCGACGCGCATCGACTTCACGCCGATGGTCGATTTGGGCTTCCTGCTCATCACCTTCTTCATGCTGACCACCACGCTCCAGAAGCCGCAGACCATGCAGATTGTCCTGCCCGAAAAGGACAACCTCAAGAAGGAGGAGCAGGACCCCGTGAAGGAGTCCAAAGTGCTCACCCTCCTGCTCGGGAAGAACGACAAAATCTACTGGTACCGGGGCATCACCAAGCCGGTGCTCGACTCGACGGACTTCTCCGCGACGGGTGTCCGCAAGGTCATCCTCGACGCGAAGGAGGACGTGAAGAAGCAGTTCGGCATGGACGACAAAGTGAACGAGAAGACCGGCCAGACCGAGTCGAAAAGCCACCTCGTCGTCCTCATCAAGCCCAACGACGACTCCGTCTACAAGAACATGGTCGACGCGCTCGACGAAATGGCCATCACCGGCGTCTCGAAGTACGTCATGATGGACATCTCGAAGGCCGAGCAGGACTTCATCAAGAACCCGGCCGCAGGGCTGGCGTTCAACCCGACCGAGGCCGGGGCGGGCAATTGAAACGGCCCGAACCGCCCATTTTTCAATCTTTAAAAAATACCGAAGCATGGCTCAACCACAGGATATGCTCGACATCATCTTCGAGACCCGCAACAAGGAGTACGGGGCTTATTTCCTGCGCCGCAACTACCCGATTTTCATGCGCAACGCGCTGGCCATCGGCGTCGGGCTGATTGTCCTCGTCTTCCTCCTGCCGGGCATTCTGGCGACCGTCAACAGCCTCGTGCAGAAGCCGAAGGTCGACGTCATCGCCGAGCTTGGCCCGCCGCCGGACATCGAGAACACGCCCCCGCCGCCCCCGCCGCCGCCCGTCGAGACGCCCCCGCCGCCCACCAGGCCGACGGTGCGCTTCGTCCCGCCGCTCGTGCAGGAGGACAAGAAGGTGGTCGAGGAGAAGGAGATGATCGACCTCGACAAGCCCATCGAAGTGGAAATCGCGAAGAAGACAGTCGAGGGCGACCCGAACGCCAACACCATCACGCCCAACGAGGCACCGGAGGACCTCGACGAAACGGAGGTCGTCAAAGAGGCCGCGCCCGAGGAGCCGCTGACCTTCGTCGAGGCGATGCCGCAGTTCCCGGCGAAACGGCCTGCTCAAGTACCTCGCCGAGAACATCAAGTACCCGCCCCATCGCCCGCAGATCGGGCATCCAGGGCGGTGTTCCTCTCGTTCGTCGTAGAAAAGAGCGGCCAGATCACCGACATGAAAGTCGTCAAGGACATCAGCGGTGGCTGCGGCAGGAAGCGATGCGCGTCGTCTCGACGATGCCCTCGTGGAAACCCGGCAACCAGAACGGCAACGCCGTGCGGGTTCAGTGAACCTGCCTGTGCTGTTCAAGCTGGAGTGAGCGCCGCCTGCTGATTGAAATCAAAAAGGGTGCAGACCGCGAAGGGTTGCACCGCCCTTCGATGAAAAAACCCTTTTCGATGATCCGCCAATCAATAGGTTTCTATCAGCGACAGCACCTTTATCTGCTCGGCAGGATTGTCCAAAACCCTGTCCGTTTTCAACCAGAATCTCTGTCGGCGGTGGGCAACAGGTCGAAGTAGTTGTCGGAGAACCGTTTCTATTGGTGAAGTCAATCACGCATTCTTCTGCTTATTCAAACTGACAGCTTTATCAAATAGCCGTCGTTGACCTGCACTATTGTCTTTTATGTTGACAAAGGGGAGCGTCAAATCTTTGGGCGAATCGAGATAGAAAACCCGGTGGCTCAAAGTATTATCGTTTTTTCAGCCAGATATCTACGGCAGTTGTTTCCGGCTTTCCGTTTTTCAACAGCGTCGGCAAATAGGCTTGATAAGCCAATCTTGAGGAGTCATTGGTGATTCTCACGTCCACGCTCTTTTGAGAAAAGAGGAGCTTCCCGTCAAAGTCTATCGCCTCCACAGTCAAATCAGCCGTCGTGTCGGCAGGCAGGTCGCTTGTTATCCAGATTTTCAATGCCTTGTCCTCCACTTTAGGCAAAACAACGACCGGCGAATAAGCTGCGCGGGCGTAATACTGGAGTGCCTTCCACCGCCCGTACCAGTCACGGCTCGACCAACTGGCGACTGGATAGACGTCGTTGAGTTGCCAATAGAGCGTGCCCATGCAATAGGGCTTCGCCCGCCGGTGCGCCTCGATTCCCTGCCGCATCCCCTCCGCCTGCAGTAGCTGGCTGACATAGGTGAAATGCTCAAAGTTCTTCTTCGGCACCCGGTAGTCGCGCTTCATGTACTCGGCGATGAGGGCGTTGCCGCGCGGGTGCTTTTGGTGGAGGAGCATCACCTTCGAATCGAGCACCCGGTCTTCCGGCTTCGTGAAGGACTCGATGGTCGCCCAGTCGGGAAAGCTCTGGAAACCGTACTCCGACATGAATCGCGGCACCGTTTTCTCGAACTCGTCGAAGGGTTTCTCGTCGTGCCAAACGCCCCAATAGTGGCTGTCCCCCTCCGTCATCGAACGCTTGTCGGCGCGGCCGAAGCTCGGCGAGCTCTCCCAATAGGGGATGCCGATGGCGTAGTTCTCCATGTAGGTCGGCAGCAGGTCCGTGAAGATGTTTTGGTATTGTTTCCACAGCGACTTGCGCTCCTCCTCGTTGAACTGCGCCTGCCAGCCCCAGTTGTGCCATGCCTCGTTGTTCTCGTTGTTGCCGCAAAAAAGGACGACCGACGGGTGCTCGCGCAACCGAGTTATCTGCTCGTATGCCTCGACGGCGACGCTGCGGAAGAACTTCCCGCCGCCCGGATAAAGCGCACAGGCGAACATGAAATCCTGCCATATGAGGATGCCCTTCGAGTCGGCCAGTTGGTAGAAAAGCTCCGTCTCGTAGATGCCGCCGCCCCAGACGCGGAGCATGTTGAAGTTCGACTCGCAGACGTCGTCGAACAGCTTGCGGTACTGCGACGGGCCGACGCGGTCTTGCATCAAATCCTGCGGGATGTAGTTCGCGCCTTTGCAGAAGACCGGCTTTCCGTTCAGTTTGAAGTAAAAGGACTTGCCCTTCTCGTCCGGCTGCTGCACGAGTTCGACCGTTCGGATGCCGACGCGGCTGTCCTTTTTGTCCAAAGACCGGTCGTTGTTCCTGATTTCGAGGGTGAAATCATAGAGGTTCGGCTCGCCCATCCCTCGGCACCACCAGAGCTTCGGGTGCCGGACGGTGATGGTGGCCGAGTCGAGGTGTTCGCCAACTTCGAGGGTTCGGCCCTCTATCTGCTTGCTCTTGTCCGCATTGTTGCGGATGAACATGTTGGCACTGCCCGCGATGTCGCTCCGATAGGAATATTGGCAGACGAGGAGCGCCTCGTCCTCGCGAATCCGCCGGGTGAAATAGAAGGCGTCGTCGATGATGAAGTCGTCCCAAGTCTGCAATTCGACCGGCTGCCAGATGCCGCAGCCGACGAGGCGCGGTCCCCAGTCCCAGCCGTAGTGAAATTGGGCTTTGCGGGTAACGGTTCTCGGGCCGCCGGGCAGTTCGTAGGGGAGGGCCTTCCAGTCCTTCTTCGCCGTCTCGACGGGGCTGTGGAAGAGGACGCGCAGCGTGTTCCCCGTCTGGTGAAGGTGCTTTTTGACATCGACCCGATAGGTCTGGAACATGTTGTCCGTCTGGAGGATGAGGCTGTCGTTGAGAAAAACGTCGGCGTAGGTGTCCAGCCCGTGAAAGAGCAGCTCGATGTGCTTGTGCGAAAGGGTCTCATTGTCGAGGTCGATGGTGCGCTGGAATTCCCAGTCCTCCTTTTCAATCCACTGCACGTCGTTCTCGTTCGTCCCAAAAAAGGGGTCGGGGATGAGGTTGTTGACGAGCAGCGCGCCGTGAACCGAGGTCGGCACCTTCGTGGCGTGCCAGTCCTTTTTGCCCACCTGCCGGAACTGCCAACCGTCATTGAGGCCCAGCCGGAGGGGTTTCATGGAGGACTGCGAATGTGTCAGGAAGGGCATCATGGCGAGGAGCGCGAAGAGCGTTTTTTTCATAAAAATGGGCTTGAAAGGCCGTTTTTGAGGGGGCAAAGAAAGGGAAATCGCTTGCGAAGGGGCTTGGAGAAGGGAGTTAATCGGCTGAAAATGAACCGGGGGAACCGAGTCGGCCGCAAAAAAAACCAGCCTGTCGGGCTGGTGCCCGGCAGGCTGGTTCAAGCTCAAAAAAACGGCTTTGTCGGAAAGTCAATTCACCGAGAAGGCCGCCGTGAACGAATGCGCCGCGTTGTAAAAAGTCAACTCGTGGTAGCGCAGTTTCATCATCGGAGTCAGGGGCAGCGTCATGACCGTGTCGAGGAGTTCGGCCTCGCTCTCGGCGCGGAAGATGGCCCAGAGCTTCCCAGTTTCGAGGGCCAGCGAGTAGCTGACGAGCGTGCCCTGCATGAACAACTGGTTGACTTTAGCGCGCTGGTCGGCGATGAGGTCGACGAATTTGTCGGTTAGCTTTGAAGGCAAGGTGAAATCCACCATGAACTGCTTCATGCGAAAGGATTAATTTAGATGGGATTTGAACGCGGTTGAAATCGGGGGGAAAGGAGACGGGTCAAAGGTATCGTCGGCCGTTTCGGATATTTTTCGGTGTGGATAATTAAAGTTCGGTGAACAGAGCGGCCGCAGATTTCACCCAAACTTCATCTATTCATTTCCCCGCCGTCCAGTTCGTCGACGGACTTTGGTCGTTTCGGCGCGTCCCACCAAAAGGGCGGCTTCCCTTCGAGGTTGAGGGCGGCCGGGTTCTTCAAAGCGTCGGCCATCGGCAAGAACTTGCCCGTGCTCTCGCCATAAAACCGGATGCCCTTCACCTTGCCGTCGCTGAACC
>JBGAWE010000276.1:0-5106 GCA_044227705.1 Saprospiraceae bacterium | reverse complement strand
AGGGGTATTTTGAAAAACTGGGCGACCGGTTTTTTGAAAATGCGCAGGCCGATGAGGGTCGGATTTTGCAAAAAATCAACTCGGTCGGCGACGGGTTTTCTCTCCCCGAAAACTACTTCGAGGAGCTGCCCGGCCGGGTTTTTCAAAAAATCGAGGCCGAAAGAACAGCCCTCAAGCCGCGACCCTTTTTCAAGACCATCAGCCGCCCGGCGGCGATGGCTGCGGCGGCCTCGGTGGCGGTTTTGATGGTCGCGGTCGGCATCTTTTTCAGCCGAAAACCGGCCGTCGAGGAGAACCTGGTCGCCTGCAACAGCGTCTGCCTCTCCGAAAAGATCTCCGCCGAGGAGGTTCAGGCCTACCTCGCCGTCAACCTCGCGGAGTTCTCGCCCGAGGAGCTGGCGCGGGAGGAACTGGTCGGCGAAATGCCCGTCGCGACGACCAATGACCGGCCCGAAATCGACGCGGAGGACGCAGCTCCTGCCCTGCGGGAAATGCTCGACGACCTCTCCGAGGAAGACCTGAAGGACATGCTCTGAACCAGTTTTCATTCCATGGAAAGTTTAATCCCGAACCAATCCGGTCGGCCGCGAGGCGGGCCATTTTTTAAACCATCCACCCGTTTTGTCATGAAACGCATTCTTTTTCTGCCCCTTTTTGGCCTCTTTTTGACCACCGCCTCCCTCGCCCAGCCGGGCGACAGGAAGGACAAGATCGAGGCCTTCCGCATCGCCTTCTTCACAGAGCGGCTCAACCTGACGAGCGATGAGGCGGAGAAGTTCTGGCCCATCATGAACGAGTTCCGCGACGCCCGGCAGAAGCTCAACGAGCAGTACAAGTCCGACAAGGACATCGACTCGATGAGCGACGCGGAGGTCGAGCAGTTCATCCTCCGCTCCGTCGAGCAGGACCAGCGCGAGCTTGACCTTAAAAAGGAGTACCTCGCCCGCTTCCGAAAGGTGCTGCCCGCCCGGAAGGTGGCCCGCCTGCAAGGCATCGAACGGGATTTCAAAGAGGAGCTCCTCAAAAAAATCCAGAACCGCGAGCGGAAGGCGGGCGCGGCCCCCGGCGGGCCAGCCGGGCCGGGCGGGCGCAGGCGCAACAAGTAATTCTTCCCAAAAACCGGAGGTGACGAAAGCATCGAATGCTGGGCGGCTCGGAAACGGGCCGCCCATTTTTTTTGCCAAAAAGGAAAGGCGTGGGGAAAAACGAGCTTCATTAGCGGCCGGAAGTTTCCACGCAAAAACACACCTTTTCCATGCTCAAAGTCCTCCATATCAGCGCAGAATGCTACCCGGCGGCCAAGACCGGCGGGCTGGGCGACGTCGTCGGCTCGCTCCCGAAGTACATGAACAAGGCGGGCGTGACGACCGGGGCCGTCATCCCGAAGTATGCCACGAAATGGATTCATGCACGGGCGTGGACGACGGTCTTCAGCGGCTCCGTCCGCATGGGCAACGACTGGTGGGCGGGATTCACGGTGCAGCAGGAGTCGGACAACTCGCTCGGCTTCCCCCTCTTCGTCGTCGACGTGCCGGGGCTGTTCGACCGAGCGGAGATTTACGGGCACGGCGACGAGGTGGAAAGGCTGCTCGTTTTTCAACAGGCGGTCATCCAGTGGATTCAATCCTTTCCCGAAAAGCCGCGCGTCCTCCATTGCCACGACCACCACGCCGGGCTGCTGCCGTGGATGCTCAAGGCCTGCCCCGAGTACCGCGACTTGAGCAACATGCCGGTCGTCTTCACCATACACAACGGCAACTACCAGGGCGGCTTTTCATGGAAGAAGGGGAATTTCCTTCCTTACTACGAGGCAGACAAGCGGTGGATGATTGATTGGAACGGCATCGTCAACCCGATGGCGGCGGCCGTCCGCTGCGCTTGGGCGGTGACCACCGTCAGCCCGAGCTACCTTTTCGAGCTGCATGAAAGCTCGCTCGGGCTGGAGCCGCTTTTCCATTCCGAATGGCGAAAACAGTTCGGCATCCTCAACGGCATCGACGCCGAGGTCTGGGACCCGAAGACCGACCCGATGATTTCCCACAAACTGGAGGACAGCACGGGCGAGTTCAAGCGGCTGAACAAACAGGCCCTTTTGGAGAACTTCAAGCTCGACCCAAACCTGCCGCTCTTCGCCTATATCGGCCGGATGGCGGGGGAGAAGGGGGCTGACCTCTTGCCCGACACCATCCGCAACTATATCGGGCGCGGCGGCCGGATTGCCTTCCTCGTTCTCGGCTCGGGCGACGGGGCGATGGAGCGCAGTTTCCAGCAACTCAAGCACGAGCTGCCCGGCCTCGTCGACTGTTATATCGGCTACCACGAGGGGTTGAGCCACCTGATTTACGCGGGTGCTGATTTTCTAGTAATGCCCTCTCGGGTGGAGCCGTGCGGGCTGAACCAGATGTACTCGATGCGCTATGGAACCATCCCCATTGTCCGCGCGGTCGGCGGGTTGAAGGACACCGTGACCGACCTCGACGAGCCGAACGGGCGCGGCTTTCGCTTCCAAAACTTCGACGTGGGCGAGGCGGCGAACGCCCTGCACCGCGCGGCCCATGTCTGGTGGAACCACCCAGAAAGCATCAACTACATCCGCGAGCGAATCATGGGGATTGATTTTTCATGGGAGTCGGCGGTCGAGCGCTACTTTGACGTCTACCGGCGGTTCACGACGGTTTGAGGCTCGCCGACGGGCTTTTACTTTTGTCCGAAAGACTTGGCTCAACTTTTGCCTACCCCCAAATTGGTAGTCGCCGCAATGCGATGAACCGCCATTTCAAAACTAATCAAAGCTCGTTAATCATCATGTTTAAGCAATTCTCGACCGCACTCACCGTGCTGGCCATCGGCCTTTTCTTCCACATCCAACTGGCCGCACAGACGCTCTACACCGTCAAATTTCCCGACGACCTCTCCCTCACCCAATGCAACGGCACGGCCCCGCTCACGCCGCCGACCATCACGGGCGTCGCCTGCTCGACCGGCGTCGGCGTCTCTCACACCGACGAGGTCTTCACCGTCGTGCCCGACGCCTGCGTGAAAATCGTCAGGACTTGGACGCTCCTCTATTGGTGCAACTTCGACCCGAACTGGTCGTCCGTCACCATCCTTAACCCGACTTCGACGAACACAGGGCCGACCGTGCAAGGAACAGTCGCCAACCACGGCTACCTGAGATACAGCCAGATAATCAAGATTCAGGACAGCGGCGACCCCATCCTCGCGCCTTGCAAGGACTTGATTTTCAACGACTTCTCTCCGAACGACCCGTCGAAGTACAATCACGCCGGCCACGACCAGTGCGAGGGCGCGGTCAATCTTTCCACGAAAGCGTGGGACGAATGCTCGGGCAGCAACCTAACCTTCCGATATCTCCTTTTCCTCGACCTCAATGACGATGGCGCGTTCGACTCGACGATGGTCAGCGACTCGCCCGGTGCCTTTCCGATTGACATAACAACCGACGCGGACACGGCCTTCGCCAGCATCGCCTTTCCGCCCGGCTTCGAGCTGCCCTACGGCAAGCACATGATAAAATGGATTGCCCGCGACGGCTGCGGCCACGAGGCGGCTTGCGGGCAGTTCTTTACCATAAAAGACGCGAAAAACCCGACCGTCGTCTGCATCAACGGCCTCTCCGCCAACCTGATGAACCCTTCAGGGATGCTCGACGTGTGGGCCAGCGACTTCCTCCAATACGCCTCCGACAACTGCACGCCGAGCGGCCTGCTCAAATTCGGCATTCGAAAAGCGGGCACCGGCAGCGGCTTCCCGACGACGATCGGCCTGACCCTCAACTGCGACGACCTCGGCACCGTCGCCCTCGAACTCTGGGCGCAGGACGCTGCGGGCAACGCCGATTTCTGCCTGACCTACATCGTCGTGCAGGCGAACAACGCACCCGCCCTCTGCCCCGGTTCGCCGGTCAAACCGTTTGGGACGGTCTCGAAAATCGACGGCAGCGGCCTCCCGGCGGTGAAAATGACCCTCTCCGGCGGCCCCGTTGGCGCCCTGCCAAACGGCCAGATGGCCGAAGAAACCGGCTCGGATGGCAGCTTTTCATTTCCAAAAATGCCGTCAGAGGCCCCTTATTCGCTCGAACCAAATCTGACGACCTCCTTCTCCGAGGGCATTACCCTCATCGACGCGGAAAGGCTGCGCGACCACCTCTGGGGCCTCGCCCCGCTCGCCTCGCCCGTCGAACTCCTCGCCGCCGACATGGACGGCTCGGGCAGCCTCGACTGGGCCGACTTCCAATTGCTGCGCGGCCTCGCAAACGGCACCGTCTCCTCGCTGCCGGGGCTAACATCGCCGTGGAAGTTTTTCCCGAAAAGCACGGTCTTTGCCGACCCGTCGAACCCGTGGTCGGCAACGCTTTCGGGGTCGGTGGTGGTCGATGGCGTTGGCCCGGTCGCGGTTGATTTCACAGCGTTCAAACTCGGCGACCTGGTCGCCACACCGCCGACCGATTGGATGCCAACGGGCGGGACGTTATCCGCCGAAGACATTGAAAATCAGGGAGTTGCGCTACTCGGCGCACGCCCAAATCCGTTCCGCGACCACTGCGAGCTGGTCTTCTTTTTGAAAAAAGCAGGGCCGGTCGAGCTGTCAGTCGTCGATGTTTTTGGGAAAAAAATCGGGTGGAAGAGCCGCCAATTTGCCGAAGGCGAGAACCGCTGGCCGCTCGACGCGGCGGACTTCGGCGAGCAAGCCGGGGTGTTTTTTTTGAAACTGAAAACAGAAAGCGGCGAGGCGGTCGAGCGTGTCGTTCGGAACCGGTAATATAAGCCTTTTCTGAAACAGAGCCTGCGCGAGCGTGGCTTTCTCTTGGCGCGATTTGATTCGATTCGCCACATAAAAACGACAGAGGCGACCGGGACGGAACAGCGTTTCAAAGGGTGCAATCAAAGCCCCTGCAAAACGCCGTGCCGCCTCGGCCGCCTCTGTTTTTTTTGTCACAACTTGCTGACAATCAACCGTTTGACGACGGCTCGCCGCCCATCCGGCTCGATTTTCAGGAAGTAGACGCCATCCATCTCCCGGCTCAAGTCGATGTCGAGCTGGGCTGTTTTCAACCCGTCCATTTTTTCAAAAAAGACCGCGCGG
>JBGAWE010000275.1:0-5158 GCA_044227705.1 Saprospiraceae bacterium | reverse complement strand
CGTCGCGCCGTTGTGGTCGGTCGAAAAGAGGTCGTTGACCGTCAGGTCGGACACGTCGGCCTGGAGCAGGCCGAGCCGTTCGGGGTTGTCCTGAACATACTTCAGGGCAATCTCGCGGGCATTCGGAGCTTGCCCGAAGGCCGTCTGCGCCGCGACCACGAGGACGAGGAGAAGGGTAAACAGTCGAGTCATGTTGTCAAAAATTTCGTTTAAGAACAGGTGGCGGCGAAGTTGGCAAATCCCCTAAAACTGGCGCACCCTCCCCCCGAAAAAGACAGCCGAGGACACAATCACGGCACCACCGCCCATTTCACAACCTGCGCCGCCCGGCCTTTTTGCTGGACGCGGACGAAGTAGATGCCCGGCCCAAGCCCTGTCTCCACCGCCAGCCCGGCCTCCGCCGCCGGGATTCTTTTTGAAAAAACTAACCAGCCCGCCGTGCAGAAGACCTCGACCTCGACCGGCCCGTCGAGCAGCCCGCCGAACGCGAGGCCGAGCCTGCCGTCCGAGGGGTTTGGGGCGATTTCGACCTTTTCAGAAGGCAGTGCCTCCGGCTCGCTGCCGACCACACATTCGGTGGTGAACAGGATTTTCACCCCCGTCCAGTTCGACTGGAAAGGCAGGACGGTGAAGATGTAGGTCAGGTAGAGAATGTCGCCGTCGTAGCCGCCCAAGCCATAGGTGCCGATGCCGTTGGCCGTGCCGCCGTAGTTGGAGCAGGTCTGCGGGTCGGCCGGGTCGGCCACGTTTATGGTGAACAAGTCGGACTTGCCGGTGGCCACGTGCAGCAGCCGACAGCCTTTTTGCAGGACAAGCTCGTTGGCATGCCCGTCGGAACCGGCCCAGGTGAAGAAGTTGTTCGTCGGTTTGCCGCCCCATGCATTCCACCAGCCGATGCGCTTGATGACGGCCGGGTCGGAGATGTCGAGCGACTCCACGCCGAGGTAGTCGACGGAGGCATAGGCCACGTTGTTGTCGTCGAAGACGATGTCGTTGTAGGCAGTGGCGAAGCCGACCATGTTCTCGTTGCAGTACCGCCCGACCTCGAAGGGCGCGGCAGGGTCGGAGACGTCGAGAACCCGCAGGCCGCCCCGGTCGAAGCAGGTGAAAAGCAGGTCGCCGCGCAGCCCGAGGGCGCGGACGTTGAACTTCACAGAGTCCGCCTTCGTCGGCGGGACGCCGTGCGGCCAGCTCAAATCGGGGAGAAACTGGCCGATTTGGCTGATTTGCGCCGGGTTTTTCACATCGAGCAAAATCAGCCCGTTGAACATCGCGGCGAGGTAGACGCGGCCCTTCCCAATCTCGACCGCGCCCGCGCCGCCCTCGGCGAAGCTGCCCGTCCACGTTCCCAAAAGGATGGGCGCGGCCGGGTTTTTCACCGATACGATGGCCAGCCCCGGTGGCTGTTTGGGCAGGTTGAAGTGGTTGCCGAGCGCGAGGAAGAGCGTGTCGCCCGACTGTTCGAGGCTCATCAGGTGGAGTCCGCCCCAGTTTGATGTCGCCATCTGCGCCACCTGAACGGGGTCCACTTGGGAGGTCGACAGGACCTTCAGCCCACCCTCCTTCGAGGCGAGGTAGACGAACGGGCGGCCCAGCCGGTCGGGCCGGGCGGTCAGCACGTTCTCGCTCGGCACAGAGGCTGTTTGGGAGATGGTGGTGACGGTGTCACCGGGCCAGCACTGGGCGGCGGGCTTTTCACTGAAAAGGAGGAGGAGAATCGGGGCGGCGAGGAACTTGCGGGCGGGCATGGCGGAACTTCTTTTGGTGAGAGACCGGCGGCGGTCGGGGTTGTTTGTTCGACAAAGATTGGTAAAAAATCAGGGCCGCCCGATAGCTGGGAGTCGCTCTATTTTCGCCCAAAAATCTGCCCTTTCCCGCATGACAAGACTCGAAAACTACGCCCTCGGCCAATGGATGCCCGGCGACGGCGACGGCGCCCCGCAGTTCAACGCCCTCACCGGCGAGGCCGTCCACACGGCCAGCAGCGACGGCCTTGATTTTCAAAAAATGTACGCCCATGCCCGTTCCGTAGGCGGCCCGGCCCTGCGGCGCATGACCTTCCACGAGCGGGGGCGGATGCTCAAGGCCCTCGCGCTTTTTCTTTTGGAAAGAAAGGAGAAGTACTACGCCGTCAGCCACCTCACCGGCGCGACGCGCGGCGACTCGTGGGTCGACATCGAGGGCGGCATCGGCAACCTCTTCGCCAACGCCTCGCTCCGCCGCCGCCTGCCCGACGAGCCTTTCTGCCTCGACGGCGAGCAAATAAAAAGCTCGGCCGAGGGCACCTTCATCGGGCAGCACATCCTCGTGCCGAAGCAGGGCGTGGCCGTCCACATCAACGCCTTCAACTTCCCCGTCTGGGGGATGCTCGAAAAAACGGCCGTCAACTGGCTGGCCGGGATGCCCGCGATTGTCAAAGCCTCGGGCGAGACGAGCTTTTTGACCGAGGCCGTCGTGAAGGACATCATCGCCTCGGGCATCCTCCCCGAAGGCAGCCTCCAATTGATCGTCGGCAGCGGTCGCGGCATCCTCGACCCCGTAGAGGAGCAGGACGTGGTGACGTTCACCGGTTCGGCCGCGACGGGCGCGAAGCTGCGGGCGCACCCCGCCATCCTCCGCCACAGCGTCCCGTTCAACATGGAGGCCGACTCGCTCAACGCCGCCATCCTCGGCCCAGACGCGCTGCCCGGCACGCCGGAGTTCGACATTTTCATCAAAGAAATCAGGAAGGAGATGACGCTGAAGGCCGGGCAGCGATGCACCGGCGTTCGCCGAATCCTCGTGCCGGAGCCGCTCGTCGAGGATTTTCAAAAGGCGATTGGAAAGGCCCTTTCTCAAAACAGAATCGGCGACCCGTCGGTCGAGGGCGTTCGGATGGGCGCGCTGGCCAACCGAAGGCAGGTCGGCAACGTCCTCGAAAACCTTCGGATTTTGGAGGCGAAGACCGCCCGCATCCTCGGCGACCCGGAGGATTTCGAGGTCGTCGGGGCGAGCCGCGAGAAGGGCGCGTTCCTGCCGCCCGTCCTTTTTTTGAATGAAAAACCGAAAAAAATCCACGTCAGCCACGATGTCGAGTGCTTCGGGCCGGTCTCGACCTTGATGCCGTACAAGACCTTCGAGGACGCCATCGAGATAGCCAACATGGGCAAAGGCTCCCTCGTCTCGACCGTCTGCACCGCCGACCGGCAGCTCATGCGCGACTACCTGCTCGGCTCGGGCGCGTGGCACGGCCGCGTCCTTTTTCTCAACCGCAACTCGGCCAAAGAATCCACCGGCCACGGCTCGCCGCTGGCCATGCTCACCCACGGAGGCCCGGGCCGGGCGGGCGGCGGCGAGGAGATGGGCGGCCTGCGCGGCATCAAACATTACATGCAGCGCGTGGCGGTGCAGGGCAACCCGAGCGACCTCTCGGCCGCCCTCCGCTATTATGAAATCGGGGCCGAGCGGCCCGAAAGCGATCGCCACCCGTTCACCAAGTTTTTCGAGGAGCTTGAAATCGGCGAGACGCTGACGACTGCCAAGCACTCCGTCCACGAGGCCGACATTGTCAATTTCGCCAACGTCTCGGGCGACAACTTCTACGCCCACATGGACGCGACCGCGCTCGCCGGGACGCCCTTCGCGGGGCGGGTGGCGCACGGCTATTTCGTGCTGTCGAAGGCGGCCGGGCTTTTCGTTGAGGCGAAAAAGGGGCCGGTCCTTTTGAATTATGGATTGGAGGAATGCCGTTTCGTCAAGCCCGTCTACCCCGGCTCGACCATCGGGGTGAAACTGACGGTGAGAGAAAAAATCCCACAGGAGGTCAACCCCGACGCGCCGGAGCTGCTCGAAAACGGCGCGGCGAACATCGCCCGCATCCCGCGCGGCATCGTCAAGTGGCTCGTCGACGTGACGGACGAGACAGGCGAGAGCGTTGCGGTGGCGACGATTTTGACGATGGTGAGGATGAAGGGCTGAATCGTTTATAGAGGCATGGACATTAAAAACGTATCCGCTCTCCACAAAAGAATCCGTCAGAGCTTCGAGAAGCAGACCTTCATGGCCACGCTCGGAGCCGAACTTGAGTCGGTCGAACTCGGACAGGTGCGGATTTCATGCCCCTTTTCGGAAAGCCTGACCCAGCAGCACGGCTTCTTCCATGCCGGCGTGACGGCGAGCATCGCCGACACGGCCTGCGGGTACGCCGCCCTCACGATGATGCCCGAGGACGCAGAGGTCTTGAGCGTCGAGTTCAAAATCAACCTACTGAAACCGGCCCAAACGCCGAGGCTCGTCGCCATCGGAAAAGTGGTCCAGTCGGGCCGGACGCTGACCGTCTGCGAGGCCTTCGTCTGGGATGAAACCGAGACGCGGCTCATCGCGAAAATGACGGCGACGATGATCGCCGTCGTCAAGCCGGGCTAACCGACGGCATTTCGGTAGATCTCCTCCAGCCGCCGCGCCACAACCTTTCCCGAAAACCTTCCCATCGCCGAGGCCCGGATTTTTTCGGGCGAGAAACCGCCGCGCCCGGCCACCATTTCCAGCATCGCCTCGGCCAGCGCGGCCGATGCACCCGGCTCGACGAGGAGGCCGCTTTCTTCTGTCAAAATGAACTCCGGCCCGCCCGACCGCGTCGCCACGACCGGCAGCCCGCAGGCCATCGCCTCGACGACCGCCACGCAGAAAGTCTCGTGCCGAGAGGCCAGCGCGAAGCCGTCGGCGGCCAGCAGTTTTTCCCGCAAAGCCTTGCCGGTCAGCACGCCCGCCAGCTCGATTTGATTGGGAAAAGGGCTGTTTTTCACCAATAGCTCGACTTCTCGGCGGCTCGGCCCGTCGCCGACGATGACCAGCCGCAGCGGCCCGGCCGACCGCTGGCAGCATTTTTCAAAAGCGGTGACGAGGATGTCCAGCCCCTTTTTCGGTTCGAGCGAGACGACGGTGATGAACGTGAAAGGCGCGTCGATTCGGGGGCTGCGAGGCGCTGGCAGCGGGGGCCAGTCTTCCTCCAAAATTAGGTTTGGGACGACCTCAATTTTGCCGTCCGGCCATATTTCGAGCAATGAGTCGCGCAGCGCGGGCGTGAGCGCGACGACCGCCCTTGCCGCCGACCATGCCCACCGCAGGTGCGGAAACAGCCAGCCCGGCACTTTTTTCTGTCGAAAAACCGTCGCCTGCT
>JBGAWE010000274.1:0-5229 GCA_044227705.1 Saprospiraceae bacterium | reverse complement strand
CTTGACATCTTCTGGATAGGATTTGCTGGCGCGGGGGCAAGTATTTTCCTGCGCGTCGGATTGGTCTGGGGCGAAGTTAGCTCAATTTTTTTCCATCCCTGAAAGTGGCCAATGGCCCGGCGGCCGTCCAAAAACCGCTTTTTTTGCCCCCTCGCAATATTGGCCGGAAGCGGCCAGTTTCTCGCCCAAATCTTAAACAGAACGCCGATGCACGCGATGCCGAAGCTGGTTTTGACCGGCCTTTTTTCCATCCTCTTTTTGATGAAACTCTCCGCCCAATGCACGACGGGCGACTGCAAGAACGGGAAGGGCACCTATGTCTTCCCCTCCGGCGCGAAGTATGTCGGCGACTTCCGCAACGGCGAGTGCCACGGCATCGGCGTCTGCTATTACACCGATGGCTCGAAATACTCGGGCGAGTGGCGCGACCGCTTCCCGGAAGGGAAGGGCACGAAGACCTATTCCGACGGCACCAAGCGCACCGGCAACTGGAAAAAAGGCAAGCCCGTCGACGAAAAAGGCAACCTTCTGGAAGACTACATTGCCAAAAAGAAGGAGGAGGCGGCCGACGACGGCACCAACATCCAGTCCGGCTGCATCGAGGGCAACTGCGAGTCCGGCAACGGCAAGCTGGCCTATCCCGACGGGTCGAAGTACGAAGGGCAATTTTTGAACAAGAAACCCGACGGCTGGGGGACCTTCTTTTTTGCCAACGGCGAGAAGTTCGTCGGCAACTTCAAGGAGGGCTACCCGCACGGCGCGGGGACCATCTTCCACCTCGACTCGACGAAGACCGTCGGCCGCTGGAAGCAGGGCGAGTTCGTCGGCGTGAATTTTTCAGAAAACGGCGAGCACGGATGCGTCGAGGGCAACTGCGAGTCGGGCAAGGGGACCTACATCTACCGCGAGGGCGCGGCGAAATATGTCGGCCAGTTCAAGGACGGGGCGGCGAACGGCAGCGGGACCTGCACCTACTCCAACGGCGACCGCTACATCGGCGAATGGGCCAACGGCAGCTTCAACGGCAAGGGGACGCTCTACCTGCACGATGGCAAGCAGGTCGACGGCTATTGGGAGGACGGCAATTATCTCGGAAAGGAAAAACCCGAGTCGGCGGTCGGCGGCGAGCTGGCCGAGAAAAAGGAGGAATCGGCCTCCGAAAAAGCCGAAAAGGAGAAGGAAAAAGCCGATTTCACCCAAAAGACAAAGGTCTACGCGGTCGTCGTCGGGGTGTCGGCTTACAATCACATGCCGGTCTTGCGGTACACGGACGACGATGCTTATCGATTTTACGCCTTTCTGAAAAGTGTCGAGGGCGGTGCCCTGCCCGACGAGCAGGTGAAGGTGATGATAGATGAGGAGGCGACGCGGGAGAACATCCTTTCGACCCTCTCCGAGACCTTCGACATGGCCGGGCCGAACGACCTGGTGCTGCTCTATTTCTCGGGTCACGGGCTGAAAGGTTCCTTCTTGCCCATCGACTTCGACGGCTTCAACAACAAGATCACCCACGAGGAGCTGACGGAAATCTTCTCGAAGTGCAAGGCGAAGTACAAACTGCTCATCGCCGACGCCTGCCACTCGGGCAGCATCTTCGCCATGCGCGGCGAGGGGGAGGACAACGAGGCGATTGCCAGCTACTACCAGACTTTGGCCAAATCGGTCAGCGGCACGGCCCTTTTGATGTCTTCGAAAGGGGAGGAGACGAGCCTCGAGTCGAGCGGCCTGCGGCAGGGCGTTTTCAGCCACTTCCTCATCCGGGGACTGAAGGGCGAGGCCGACGGGAACGGCGACAAAATCATCTCCGTGCAGGAGCTTTACGACTACGTCTACAACAACGTCCGGGCCTACACGGGCAACCGGCAAAGCCCCATCCTGAAAGGGACCTACGACCCGGCGATGACGGTCGGGGTGGTGAGGAAGTGACTTGTGAACTTCCGACCACAAAAAAGAAAGCCGCGCCCCGGTCTCCCGGTTCGCGGCTTTTTTATGTGTAACCTGGTTCTGAATCAAAACTATTTGCGCTTGCCCTCGCGGTATTCGACCGCCAAGGCCCCGGGCGCGCGCTTGGAGAGCATCATGGCGATGAAGTCCTCGACACCTTTCTTGCTCGAAAAGCTGGGCGCGAGGATGAGGTAGTGCCATTTTCCGTCGTCGCCGCGCTCGAAGAAGACGCGGCCGAACTGGCGGAACAGGGCGTTCTCCCGCGACAGCGGGAAGTCGGTGGCCATCAATTCGACGGCGAAACCATCGTAGGCGGCCGAGAGCTTGCGGGCCTGCCGGGCATAGGTCGGCTGCACGTCGGTCTTGGCCGAGGCACCGGGGGCGTAGTAGACGACCTTCGCGGGCGGTTCGTGGTTGACGACGGCAACCAATTGGTTCTCAGCCATTTGCGCACGGGCGGATGTGGCAAGGACGGCGACGGCGAGGGCCGCCTTCATGGTGCGAGCGAGGTTTTGGAACTGGCGATTAGACATGGTGTTGAAGATTAAATTGCGTTAGTGATTCACCCGTTGGGTAGATGTTTTTGCATAGCCCAAATATGGCGCCAATGCGAATCTGAACACTACCCGACCAGCCTCCGAGGGACCAAGCCATCCTTCCAAAAAATTTTAAACCTTATCACGGCTTGGTTTTCTGGCCAAGCCCAAAATACTTTTGCCCGCCTTCCGAAAGGACGGGCACCCAACAAGACGCGGCCGAGTGGCGAAATTGGTAGACGCGCTACTTTGAGGGGGTAGTGTTCGAAAGGACGTGATGGTTCGACTCCATTCTCGGTCACCGCGAAAAAGCCCGGAGGTTTCCCCTGAAACCGTCCGGGCTTTCTTTTTTCACCAAAATCACGGCAAGCGATGGCCATCGGCAGACCGAAAAAGGGCGAGTTCGCCCCCTTCCACGAGAACTACATCAACCTCGCCCCGAAGGGCAACATCCTTTCCTCGCTGCGCAAAACCTTTAAGGAGACGCAGGCCGAGTTCTCGAAATTCCCCGTTGAGGCCCACGACCGGGGCTATGCCGAGGGGAAATGGAGCCTCAAACAGAAGCTCGCCCACATGATCGACACGGAGCGGGTCTTCATGTTCCGCGCCCTTTGGTTCTCGAAAAACGACCGCCAGCCGCTGCCCGGCTTCAACCAAGACGACTGGATGGCCGCCACCGATGTGAGCGGCCGGACCCTCGCCGACCTCCTCAAAGAGTTCAAGGCCGTGCGCGAAAACACGATTTTCATGGTGAAAAACATGACCGACGAGCAGTCGAAGCGCACCGGCAAAGCCAGCACTTGGATGGTCTCGGCTCGGGCGATGATTTACGCGACGGTAGGGCACAACGTCCACCACATCAACCTTCTGCGGGAGCGGTACAGCGTCCTCTTGCCCTAAACTTTCCGAAAAATGATTCTGATAACCGGCGGCAAAGGCCAAGTCGGCCAGTGCTTTCAAGACATGGCGGCCCGGGTTCGCGGCCCCCGCTTTCTTTTCGTCGACGTCGACGAACTCGACATCACCGACCGGCGGGCGGTCAATCTCTTTTTCAAAAAGAACCCCGAAATCAAGTGGGTTGTCAACCTCGCCGCCTACACCGCTGTCGACAAGGCGGAGAGCGACCCGGTTTTGGCCAAAAAAATCAACGTCGCCGGGCCGCGCAACCTCGCCGCCGCCTGCTCGGGGCACTGGCTGCCGCTCATCCACATCTCGACGGACTACGTCTACCACAACCGGCAGAACACGCCTTTCAAAGAGGGCGACCCCGAATCGCCGAAGGGCGTTTACGCGAAAACAAAGCTCCTCGGCGACCGTGCTGCCCTCGCCGCCAACCCGGCGACGATGATTCTTCGGACGTCGTGGGTCTACTCGGCCTTCGGCAACAACTTCGCAAAAACGATGCTCCGCCTCGGCCGCGAGCGGTCGGAACTGCGCATTGTCTTCGACCAAATCGGCACGCCGACCTACGCGCCCGACCTCGCATCCGCAATCCTCGAAATCATCGCGGCTGTCGATTCGGGGAGGATTTCAAAAGAGGAATTCCGGGGCGTGTGGCACTTCTCGAACGAGGGCGTGACGAGTTGGTACGACTTTGCCGCCGCCATTTTTGAGATGAAAAATGTGGGCTGCCGCGTCCTGCCCATCCGCTCGGCAGAGTACCCGACGCCCGCCGAGCGGCCGCCCTTTTCTGTTTTGGACAAGGCAAAAATCAAGGCCGCCTTCGGGCTGGACATTCCGCACTGGCGCGACGGGCTGGCCCGCTGCCTCGAAATCTTGGATTGACGCAAAACATTGGTTTTCAATAATTTAGCCTCGAAAAAATCAGCTAACATGGAAAACCAATCCTTCTCCCGGACCGTCAAGTCGCTCATCGAAAGTGGCGAAATTGGTGAGGCCATCTCCGTCTTCAAGTCCGCCCTCGGAGTCGACCCGCGCCAAGCGCAGGCCCTGCGGATGCTGCGCGTCATCGAGTCGAACTGGCAGCTTTCGCGGCAAAACCAGCAAAAAGGAATCTCAACATTGGACGAGGCTCGCCGCGAATCGGCCCGCGCCGCCGACTCGCTCCTCGGCCTCCTCGACACGGTCGAAAAGGGCGGCTCGGGGCGAGTTTCACCCGAAAAAAAGATGCGGCGCGGCCTCTGGCTCGGGGTCGGGATTGCGGCGGCTGTGTTCGCGGCGGTGCTGGTTTTCTATCCAAAATTCAGGGTCGGCTGCCCCGATTTCGACGAGTCGAAGGCTTTGAAGGTTATGGTGCTGCCGTTCGGCTCGCTCGGCGGCGGCGACAAAAACATCGAGCCGCCGAAGGTCGATGAGGCCATCCGGCTCGAAATCAACAAGCTGGTGGAAAAACAGAAGCTGTCCGTCTCGACCGAAACCAAAAAGGGCTTCAACCCCGAGGACGGGCTGCCCGACAAGGAAAAGGCCCTCCGCATGGCCGAGTACTGCGGTGCCGACCTCGTCATTTGGGGCAATTTCATCCAGAGAAAAGACAGCCTCCGGCTGCAACTGCAGTTCGCCTCTCCCAATTCGAGCCACGAGGGCACCTCCGATTTCCGCTCGCTGCCCGACCTCTCCGCCTTCTGGGACGGCGCGATGGACCGCGAGCTTTCCGACGCGGTTTTCGCCGTCTGCGCCCGCGTCGCCGCGCTCGTCGGCAACAAGGAAGTGGCCACCCGCTGGCTCGAGAAAGTGAAAGAACCCGATGCCGTCGAGCGGGCGGTGCGCGAGAAACTGGCGGGTGCCGATT
>JBGAWE010000273.1:0-5323 GCA_044227705.1 Saprospiraceae bacterium | reverse complement strand
ACCGAGCTGAAACTCGACCTCGTGGCCGACTACGCCAACCCGCCCGCCGCAAAATCAGCGCTGTCGAGCGCGATGCGGATGTACGAGCTTTGCGGGAAACTGACCCATCTCGAGCAGTCGGAAAGTGCGTGTTTTCAATACCATTTGGGGCGATGCCGGGGGGCCTGCATCGGGCAGGAATCCGTCGAAGAGTACAATTTGAGAGCGGCGGAGGCGATCGAATTTCTCTCAAACCGGCTAGCGGGGAACTACTTTTTGTTGGAAAAGGCCCGCTCGGCGACGGAGCTGGCGGTCGTCATGGTCGAGGGGGGGAAGTACCGGGGCTTCGGCTATTTCGACACCGAGTTCGGGCAGCCGACGGTCGAGGACTTGATGGAGTGCATCGAGCGGCGGGCGCACAACCCGGAGGTGGCGCGCATCATTTTGAACCACCAGGAGAAGAAGTCGGCCGGGCTGCGGCTGGTGCGGTTTTGATGAGGGGTTACCCAAATGGGTAGTTTTTGAAAATCACCAAAAAGGTTGGATAACGACGACTCGCCGAGTGGGATGGAGAGTTGCAAATCGCACCCCGTTTTCTCCAAACCGTCTCACCATGAAGGCAATCGTCATTCCCCTTCTCGCCCTTATCTGCCTCGCGGCGCGGCCGCTCGAAGGGCAGGAGCGCCTCGACGTCGAGCTGCGCTTCGGCATGAACGTAAATTTTTACAACATCGACAAGCTCAAGATGAAGGTGCAGAAGTTCTCCGGCATCCGGGTCTTCGGCACGGCCATCCTCACCGGCCATATCCGCCGGACGTTCGTGACCGACTATGCCATGTCGGTCGTCATCTACAACAAATCGCTGGGCAACAGCATGAACCCGCTCGTCAGCGACGTGCAAATCGACTTTGTCAACACGGCCGCCGTTGGGGTGGGGTGGGGCGGCATCGAGAGCGAGAGCGGGAAGTGGTGGAAAAAGGCGGGCGAGGAGACCTTCAAGGGCGACGGCCCGCGCGTCGGCTACGTCAAGTACTTGCGGACGATGAACCAGGCGCCCTACTACAACCTCAAGCACGAGTTCCGCAACGCCTTCTTCCTCGGCAGCAACTTCATCCTCAACAACCACCGACGGCACCAAGTCTGCGGCTCGGCGACAGCGACGCTCGGCGACTTCTCGATGAACTACTACAACGACGGCAGCGTGCCGTTCTCGACGTTGAGTCTCGCTGACGGCTTCGACCGATACTGGACGGGCGGCGGGATGCTCTTTGCGCACAACAACCACTCTTTCAACTGGGTCGAGCTGGGCTTCGACCAGTTCACTGGCTACCGGCCGCTGACCTACGAGCTTTCCAACATGCTCGGCATGAGGGTGCCGGAATACGGCGGCCACCAACTGACGGGCCTCTCCACGCTCGGCGGCGGCGGGGCGAAGCAGCAGTCGGTGCGCGACCGCAACTCCAGCTCGACGTTCAACTCCTCGGCTTACAACCTGAAAATCTATTTCCAGCGCAACTACGCGGCGGACATCGGGGTCATCGGCTCCCTTTTTTACAAAGACCGCTATTACGGAATCCAAGACCTCATCCACCTCGGGAGCGGGATGTCGATGCACCCCAACCGCGACATCAACCGCTTCTACCTCGGCCTGACCTACAACCAATTCGGCTATGCTTACTGAAAAAATACCGGCCATTGCCGCGCTCGGCGCGATGCTCGGCCTCCTGTTGCTCGGGGGCTGCAAAGCCCCCTCGCTCGGCATCAGCTTCTGCAAACTGACCACACAGCTTGCCGAGGCAGACGCCAAAGACTACAAGAAAATGCACGGCGGGGCCGAAATCCCACCGGGCGTGGCCTGCACGCAGGTCTTCCACTCGAAGGTGCCGTACTGCCGTCAGATAATCGGCACCGACGAGCCGGTGATGGACGAGGCGCTGGCCTTCGACTCCGTCTGCGACGAGCCGGCACTCGGGTTCCAGCATTTCTACTTCATAGCCATCGACCACGGCCCGGCGGTGGACGGGACGGTTTTCACGACCTACCATTTCCTCTCCTTTTATGAAAGGAAAAAGGGCGGGACCATCCCGCCGCCCGGCAGCGACGTGGACGTGGTTGCCGAGAACGAGGCGACCGTTTACAGCGGCACGTTCTGCCCGGACGGCTACGTTCACATGCACCACAACTCTGTCTACGCCAAAAAGAAGCGGCGGCAGAGCGAGTTCAACGGCAACAACGCAAAGGCCACCGGCCGCCACGAGACCGACTGGGATTTCTGGGTGACAAGCCGCCTCGACACCCTGCCGGGCGGCACAGTGCACCGGCGGATCGCCTCGCTCGACCGCATCGTTCGGCGGACGACGAACAACATCAGCGACAAGAAGCCGCTCGTGTTCAACTTCGAGAACACGCTCGGCGTGCCGCGGATTCTGTTCAAGGAGGCACCGGTTTACACCTGCCAGCGGGGGCCGCTCTGCGACGGAGGGAACGGGCGGTTGCCGTTCGACTTGGGATTGTTGCGTGCCCATTGAAACAACGGCAATCGCCAACAAAAAAGCCGACCTCGGACAACCCGAGGTCGGCTTTTTTCATTGAAAACCAATGAGTTGCGCGGCAATCAGCGCGTCCGCAGGTGCTTGACCGAGTAGTAGAAAATGGTCGAGAACCCGATGGTCAGCATCGTGTGGAAAGGCACGAACGCCGTGTTCGACGTGCGGATGCCGACGACGACGGACGTGGCGAAGACAAGTGCCATCACCCCCTCGAAGACGGTTATCCACGAAATCTTTTTGGCGATGTAGTTGACCTTTCCGAGCTTCTTTTGCTGGCCGCCGATGCCGTATTTCGGGGTGCGGATGAATGCGGATGCCTTGCCCATATAGCCCTCAATGACGGCGACGGCATTATAGAGCGAGAGGCCCATCGAAATCGGCATGAACGAGAGGAACAGCCCGGCGAACTTCACTTTGTCCATGAACGTCGGCGGCGCGACGCGCTTGAGCGAGGCGCTGATGTTGGCCGTGTAGTAGATGCCGATGACCGAGAACAGGCCGACGACCGAGAATGAAAGAAAGTGCGTCGAGATGCCCAGTTCGCGGAACAGGAACGCCAGCGGCACGCTCGCCACCGCCGCCGTGAAGACCCAGAGGAAGACGCCGTTGGCCAAAAGCTGGCTTGTGGCGTGGACTTTCTGGGTGTAGGTCAGCTTGTCGGTTCCCCAGACGAGCTTCATGAGCTTGCGGGCGTTCTCAGCGCCGCCCTTGTTCCAGCGGAACTGTTGGCCTTTGAGGCCGTTCATGTCCACCGGCAGCTCGGCCGGGCTTTCGAACTTTTCGAGGAACTTGATTTTGTAGCCATTGATTTGGGCACGGAAGCTCAAGTCGAGGTCCTCCGTGAGCGTGTCCGACTGCCAGCCGCCAGCTTCCTCGATAACTTTTTTGCGCCAGACACCGGCAGTCCCGTTGAATTGGAGAAGCAGGTTCCCATAGCTCCGACCGGCCTGTTCGACGGTGAAGTGGACGTTGAGCTGCAAAGCCTGCAGCTTCGTGATGAACGAGTAGTCCTCGTTGAGGTGCTCCCAGCGGGTCTGGACGATGCCCACTTTTTCATCGGCGAAATACTTCATGGTCGTCCGCAGGAAGTCATAACGAGGCATGAAGTCCGCGTCGAAGATGGCGATGAACTCGCCCTTAACAAGCGGCATCGCATCCTGCAAAGCGCCCGCCTTGAAACCCTGCCGGTTGACGCGGTGGACGTGCGTGATGTTGAAACCGAGCTTTTGGTAATGGGCAACTTTAGCGGCGACAAGGTTTTTCGTCTCATCGGTCGAGTCGTCAAGGACTTGGATTTCAAAACGATCTTTCGGGTAGTCCTGCTTGGCCACCTCGTCGATGATTCGCTCGGCGACGTACATCTCGTTGTACATCGGCAACTGCACCGTGACGAAAGGCACGTCATGGTCGCCCACCTCGAAAGCGTCGTACTTGATGTCGGGGTTGGCCGTGTGGTATTTTCGGTAAAGGTGCAGGAGGTGGAACTGCAGCAGGCAGTAGACCGTCACGCCGAGCATGGCCGCGAAATAGACGAAGAGCATCACATAGCCGAAGTCGACGAACCCCTGGTATTTGAGGGCCTCGAGGAAACTGTGCAATCCGAGCATGACTGATTAATTTAGATGATTTTGAAAAGGAATGAAGACTCGTTTTTTCTCAAAGAGGGTCGTCTGGCGAGCGTGCGTTCGGGGTTTTCAGAACCGCAGGGCCGTCCCTCGCGGCGGTCTTTCCAAGTTGGGACGAAGGTCGGAAGTTTTGTCACGACATCCGCCGTCTGTCACAACTATATTTTGACGCCATGTATTTTCAAAGGGCGGTTTCAAACTATCGTTTGGTTTCGGCCTCTTTTTGGCTCGTGGGCCAAAGGTAGCAGGAGGCGTTGCGAAAAAGTTAAAAAGGATTATTGGGCGGCTGTTAAAGGTTGGAAAAACAAGGTGGCCTTCTTGCCCCAAAGAAGAAGCCCGCCCCGAACACTCGGAGCGGGCTTCTGCCATTATGATTCAACCCAAAATCAGTTGAACACTATCTTCTTCGTCACCACCCCCTCGGCGAATCGAAGCTCGGCGAAGTACAGCCCCGAGCCGAGCGCGGCGCGCGGCATGGTGAACTTGTTCGAGTCGATGTTGACGTGCGCTTTGACGAGGCGGCCCGACAGGTCGTAGACGTAGATGGACTCCATCGCCTTCTCGGCCGTCTCGAAAGTGACGTCCTCCGTCGCCGGGTTCGGGCTGACAGTGAGGCCGAGGGCGGCCTCATCGAGCTGCGTCGTGTTGAGCACGGCGAGGTTGCATCCGAGGCCGAGGCCGATGCACATGCGCGGGGCGCAATAGGCCATCACCGTGTCGATGTAGAGCCGAGCGGCAATCGAGTCGTTCAGTCCGGCGGCGGCGATGTTGGTGTTGTTCCATGCCCAGATGTCGTAGGGGGATGTCGTCACCTTGCCTTTTTGCACCTGCGGGATGATGTTGTAGAGGGTGGTCAGGCCCTCGCTGTTGTCCTTTTTCGACAGGCCGATGGCCTCGAGTTCGGGGACATTCTTCCAGATGTTGTTGATGCCCGCCGCGTCGAATGCCTGCTGGACCTTGTGGCCGCCGCAGACCTCGACGACCGGCAAGTTGCCCACCGGCACCGTCAGAACGCCGCAGTCATAGGGCGCGAACGGGTCGGAGGGGCAGTGGAAGCTGATGGTCGGTGGCACGTTCGAGGTGCCCTTGCCATTGGCAATCCACGAAAGGTCGCCCATGGCACCGCCGAGGTTGACGGCCATCGTGAACTTCGAGGAGAAGCCTGTCCAG
>JBGAWE010000272.1:0-5340 GCA_044227705.1 Saprospiraceae bacterium | reverse complement strand
GCCGGGCCTTTCCCGCTGGCGACCGGATTCGGAGCCGCCCGCCATCGCGACCGCGATTTTCAAAGAGCTTTTGCCCGAGCGGATTTTGGAGTTCGCGGCCGACCTCAACTCGGCCAACCACCGCGACGGAATTGACCTTTCCGACCTCGACAACTACCGGCCGCTGGTTGAGAAGTTCGGGCTGGACGGCAGCTCCTTTCTTTCGAAAATGATGGACGGCGATTACGTCGAGCGGGCGCACTACGACTTTTTCCTCTGCCGCCAGCTGCAGGTCACGGGCTTCCCGACGCTGTTCTTGCAGACGGACTCGCTGCATTTCTACCTCCTTTCGCGGGGCTGGTCGGATTTCGGGAGCGTCAAAAAACGGCTCGAAAACGCGCTTGGCGAATGGGCCGCGATGTCCAACTGATGCGGGGTAATCGGCCCATTTTTGATAAAAACCCAGTGTTTTTTACTTGCCGAACGGTATTTGGACGGCATGATGACGGCCCCATTTTTGACCTGGCCAAATGGCAACCGCGCCGACGGTTTCAAAAAAAATCCAGCCGCCCCCGCCCGCGTACCAATCGGCTGGCTACTTTTGTGGCACCTTTTTAATCCTTCGTAATCCAATCCGATTTCCCGTGAACTTGCATTTACACTCTCGCTCTTCCGAGCCGCAACATCCCGCAGCACCCATTTTCGGGTGCGCCTCTCCTTCTCTCGGAAGACTCTTTTCCCTTTCAACGTCAAGTTTTTTGGAAATCGGCCGCACCCCGAGCCGGTGATTTTTTGCGTCCTGAAGCTCCGCTTCGGGCCTGACTTTTTAAACCTGAGGTAAGGGCCTCGGGCGTTTCATCTTCTTTTAATAGCGAAACAGTAATCTCATGTTGAAAGCGAACATCTACATCACAGCTTCTTTTTTGCGGATTCTATTGGTGGCGGCGTTGGGCATCGGCCTCGCACCTTTCCTTTCGGCTCAATGCACACTGGTGTGCAACGACCTCGTGCAGGTCTCGATGGACGAGGATTGCGTGGTCGAAATCCTGCCGGACATGATTCTCGAGGGCATCCCGCCTTCCTGCAACCAGAACAACCTCCAAGTCATAGTATATAAGGACTATAACGGGACGGCGGTCTTCTCGCAAAGCCCGAACGTGACGGTCGCCCTGTTGAACAAGACCGTCCTCGTGAAGGTCAAGGACATCTCGAACGGAAACTCCTGCTGGGGCCACATCAAAATCGAGGACAAACTGGCCCCGGTCTGCACCCTCAACGACCTTCAACTCACCTGCGCGAACATCGCCAACTACACCCCGCCGGTCGTCGGCGGCACCCCGTCTGTCAGCGAGAACTGCGGGACGTACACCTCCAATTTCATCGACTATTTCACCGACCTCGGCTGCGACGCGGTCGCGGGGAATTTCTCGGGCAAGTACGTTGTCCCGTCGAATCTCTCTAAAGGAGAGGGCACCGTCGTTGGCACGATTTCGGGCAACACCCTGACGATTACCATCAACTACGAGGGGCTTTCCGTCCCGCTGACCGCCTCGCACATCCATGCAGGCGCGGCTGGGGTCAATGGCGCGATTGTCGCCAACCTTAATCTTCCCGTCGGGCAGACGAGCGGCTCCGTGACGAAGGTCATCAACCTGACGGCGGCGCAGGTCACAACGCTGAAAGCCGACGGCCTTTATGTCGATCTCCACACGAACAACTTCGTCGACGGCGAAATCCGCGCCCAACTGAACTTCGACGTCAGCGGAATGGCCAAGCGGACGTGGACTTTTACTGACAACAGTGGGAATTTCACGACCTGCAACCAATTCCTCTATTTCAACCGGATCCACGCCGCGCAGGTCACCTTCCCGCCGAACGTGACCATCGACTGCACCGACGGGAACACCGACCCGTGCGGGCAGGCCGGTTCACCGACGGTGCCGGGCGGGTTCTCGATTTACTGCGGCGGCCAGTCGGGCTGCGAGCTGAACGTTGCCTACACGGACCAGCTTTTCAACATCTGCGCCGGGACGAAAAAGACCCTCCGCACCTGGACGCTCTACGACTGGTGCCTGCCGACCAGCCCGACGAACCCGATGACCTACATCCAGGTCATCATGGTGACGGACACTAAAGCTCCGACCGTGCTCGACTGCCCAGGCGACCTCGAATTTTCCATCAACAACACCAACTGCACGGCCAGCTTCGACCTGCCGACCATCGAGGTGACGGATGACTGCTCTACCATAAAGAGCGGCTGGGTCGTCTACACGAACCCGAACACGGGCGTTTCGACGACCGTCAACGCCGTCGTCTCGGCTGTGCCGGGCTGGAACGGGCATTGGAACGTCAACTTTGGGACGCTCAACAACGTCCCGGCCAGCGTCTTCAACCTCACCTTCCACATTCAAGACGATTGCGGAAACGTGGCCGATTGCGTCTCTCACGTTACGGTGGAGGACTTCGACCCGCCGGTGGCCGTCTGTCAGGAGTTCACCAAAATCGCCATCGGCAGCGGGACGGTCGACAATTTCTGCAACGGCCCGAACGGACCGATTCAGGACACGCCCGGCTATGCCGACGTGCCTGCCGAGTCTTTCAACAGCGGCTCCTATGACAATTGCGGAGGCCCGGTTTGGCTGAAAGTCCGCCGCATGGACAAGGGCAACTGCTCGAGCGCGACGACCAATTTCGACGACAAAGTTCGCTTCTGCTGCTCCGACATCCCGGGGCCGTGGATTGTCGTGCTGCGCGTCTACGACGTCGACCCCGGGCCGGGGGCGGTCAGCGAGGACGCTTTCGACGGGCACTACAACGACTGCATGGTGACGGCGAACATCGAGGACAAGCTTAAACCGACCTGCTCGGCGCCCGCCAACAAGACGGTCAACTGCGACGAGTTCGACCCGCTCCTCTGGTACGGCGGCCTCTCGTACTCCGACAACTGCGGCATCAAGAAAATCGACACGGCCACCACCTATGTGCCGAACCAAGTGACCTTCGAGCAGTGCAACTACGGGCAGGTCCGCCGCTCGTTCACCATCACCGACTGCGCGAACAACTCCTCGCGCTGCACGCAGACCATCACGGTCAACTACAAGGAGCTTTATCGCGTCTACTTCCCCGACGACAAAAACCTGACGACCTGCGGCGGCAACGCCCTCGTCGATCCGCCGGTGATTTACGGGGAGAACTGCGAACTCATCGGGGTCTCGCACGAGGACAAGATTTTCGACCTCGTGCCTGATGCCTGCTTCAAGATTCTGCGCGAGTGGCAAATCATCAACTGGTGCACGTACAACCCCAATTTGCCAACGGTCGTCATCCAAAACCCCGTGACCTCGACGCAGGGCGCGCGGGTCTGGATCGGAAACGGCGTGGCCAACTACGACGCGAACAACCCGAACAACCCGAACATCGCCGCCAAGATGTGGACGTACCCCGCGCCGCTGACCGGCAACCAGTCGAACATGGAAGGCACCCCAGCCTATTCGTACACGCAGGTCATCAAAGTGCAAGACCAGACGCCGCCGACACAGGCCGCGCTCGACCCGGTGCTGACCGCGCCGAACTACACCTTCTGCGACTACTCGACGAACGACCCGCTTCAATGGAATCAGGACGCGAGCTACAACCCCTACGGAATCACCGGGACGTGGTCGCCGACCTGCCAATCGCACGACCTGTGCGAGGGCGTGGTCGACCTGTCCATCAAAGCAACGGACGTTTGCACCGGCAACGAGATCAACTTCCGCTACCTCCTCCTCCTCGACCTCGACGGCGACGGGACCATGGAGACAACCATCAACTCGGAAAACCCGACCCTCGGATTCGGGATTCGCGAGGATGAAATCG
Organism: Saprospiraceae bacterium; assembly: GCA_044227705.1. Taxonomy (GTDB): domain Bacteria; phylum Bacteroidota; class Bacteroidia; order Chitinophagales; family Saprospiraceae; genus JANOQP01. Next base: position 1,506 of record JBGAWE010000272.1, on the reverse strand, counting down.
ACGGGGCATATCGCATTGGCCGAGTGACCCGCGACTTCGAGAGCGACGACCCCGACCACACGAAATACGCGGCCTTCTCGCTGCCCTACGGCACCCACAAAATCAAGTGGATTGCCGAGGACCACTGCGGCAACGACGTGGCGAAGGAGTACACCATCGTGGTGAAGGACTGCAAAAACCCGACGGTTGTCTGCATCAACGGCCTCTCCGTCAATCAGATGAACATCCCGGCCGGGCAGTCGCAGCCGCAGGTGACGCTCTGGGCGACGGACTTTTTGAAGTACGCCGAGGACAACTGCACGGCCAACGACCAGCTCACTTTCGCCCTGCGCGACGCCGACATCAACCCCGGCTCGGGCTTCCCGGCTAACGCAGCCAGCCTCAATTGGGACTGCTCGCAAGTCGGCACGAACGCCGTCGAGCTTTGGGCGAAGGACAAATGGGGCAACGCCGATTTCTGCCTCACATACCTCATCCTCTCCGACAACACGGGGGCCTGCAACGCGCCCGGTTCGGGCAGTATATCGGGCGACCTGAAGAACGCGGCGGCGCAGGGCGTGGCCGATGTCAACGTCGAGCTAAAACAGACGGTGGCGAACCCCGCCTTCCCAGGCATCGCCTATTTCAAAACGGACGACGTGGGACACTTCCAGTTCAACGGCATTCCGATGTCGGGCGACTACAAAGTGACCCCGGCGAAGGACATCAACCCGCTCAACGGCGTCTCGACGTTCGACCTCGTGAAGATGTCGAAGCACGTTCTCAACGTCGTGCCGTTCACGACGGGCACCGAGTTCGTCGCGGCCGACATCAACCACAACGGGCAGGTCACGACGTTCGACATTGTTGAATTGAGAAAGCTCATCCTCGGCATCTATACCGACTTCCCTCAGAACGACTCGTGGCGTTTCGTCTCGAAAAGCCACGTCTTCGACATGGCGAACCCGCTCGGCGGCGACCTCGGCGAGTCCATGATCGTCCCGGCTGGGACGCTGGCCAATGATTTCGTCGCCGTCAAAGTAGGCGACCTGACAGGCGACGCGATTCCGAACAACTCCGTCAAAGCCGACGACCGAACGAGCGGCACCCTGCTCTTCAACATCGACGACCGACATGTGAAAGCGGGCGAGGTTTTCACCGTCGATTTCCGCGCGGCGGAAAAGGCGTTGGGCAGCCAGTTCACCCTCCTTTTCGACGGGCTGGACGTGGTGGAAATCCTGCCGGGCGCGGGTTTGAACGCCGACAACTTCGCTATTTTCATGGCTGAAAAAGCCATGACCGCCTCGCTCGACGCAGCCGGTTTGGTTGATTTCTCTGTGAAATTCACGGCGAAGGCCGACGGAAAGCTCTCCTCGATGCTTTCGCTGTCGAGCCGCATCACGAAAGCGGAGGCGCACGATTTGAACGAAAACAAGTTCGACGTGGCCCTCCAATTCCACAGCGGCGAGGCCGTGAAAGTGGCGGGCGTTGGCTTCGAGCTTTACCAGAACTCGCCGAACCCGGTGC
>JBGAWE010000271.1:0-5343 GCA_044227705.1 Saprospiraceae bacterium | reverse complement strand
GCTGATGCCCGCGCCGGTGACGACGAGCAAGAGGCCGTCGGTCGAGCGAATGGCGTCGGCGAGCGCGTTGGGCATCGTGACTACGGGCACGCGAACTCGGCGAGACTCGTCGATGAGTTGTTGGTGTTGCGGGGGTCGTGGAAGGCTTTGGGCCAGAGCGACGCTGTCTCGATCCCCGGGGAGTCGACGATGATGGCGAAGAGCTCTCCTTCGCGGAAGGCGCCGAGGTTATGGCTGCTGCGAACGAGGTACAGAACGCCGGGCCGGCCGGGAACCGGGACTCCATTTGCGGCACGCGTACAGTCGAGGTTCGGGCTCGTGATGAAGCCGCCATCGGAGCTGCCGGGCACGTCAATCATCCACGGCTGACCGCCGTCGGTCGGCCGGACCATGACTCCCGAGCCGCCAGGGAGATAGAGGAGGCCGCCCTTCCCAAGGATCGGCGGCGCCCGGAAGCTGGAGTCGAGCGGAATGGCGCTCGCGATGCCGGGTGTGGAGAACGTCGCGCCCTGAATCGTCGCGAGCATCGAACCGGTTTCGTCGTTGAACAGCGCAATCACAGTGTTGTTGCCGAACGGATTGCCCCCAACGATGACGACGCCGACTCCTGAACCGAAGAAACCGGTCTGCGGGTAGCGCCAGTTGGGCGCAGAACCCGTGCCATTGTTGTAGTACACGACCCCGGAGTCCGGAGTCCCAGTGCCTTGATAGTGCACTCCAGTCAGGCCAATTGTTCGCAGCGACTCAATGGCGGCCAGACTTCCCGTCGTGCCCAGCGGGGCCGTAAGCGCCGTACCGTTCTGCAAGAACGAGAGACCCGTGGGGTTAGTAACGTTGACGATGCCGAGGGTGCCCAGGGTTGGTGATGTCTTGGAGTAGTCGACGAAGAACGAGGTTCCGGCCGCTGCCATACCTGATGTAGCTCCAAGCAGTCCAACGGTGGAAGGGCTCGTCGGTGGCATGACTGTCGAGATGCATTCCGGTGAACTCGCTGAACGGAGGTTCCAGAAGACCTCATGCACGACTCCAGCATCGCGATCTCCGACGACCGTCGTGTGCACATACACACCGTTCGTCGTCACAACGAGCGGTGATGCCCCGTTTCCCGGCAATCCACCGTCATCGGCTCGCGTACATGACAACGATCGAACGCCCCCGTCGGATGTCTCATAAATCACAGCCGGAACCTGAGGAAGGAACACCGAACTGCCCACGACCGCAGGTGGTGCACCAAAGTTGAAGGCCTGCGCCACGCCAGCATGCCAAACTACGTCACCCGGTGGAGCGTATGACCGGAGCCAGCCGCCCGAGTAGCCCGAGACAACTCCCTGAATCCCTGCTCCCGAGAAGCAACAGCTCTCAAATCCATTCCAGCGAACGACGACATTGCCGTTGGAATCCAGCGCTGGAGCCATAGCGTGTGCGAAGCCAGCATCAGTCGGTGGATGAAATTGGCTCTTCCACTTCCAACGTGTAATTCCAATATCTCCACAGAAGTTCTGGCCGACGGGTGATGCTGGTCGCTTGCCACTCACCCAGAAGCGATAGCTGCCTTTTCCACTTTGCAACGGAGGCAACGACAAATCCAAATCATAGCACTGGCAATTGCCAACCGGAGGGCAGACATTGGCCGGACAAGCAACCACCCGCCTCGGTACTACGGTACCGGCGTCGGCCGCATTCGTCGAAAGCACCATTCCGATCGTCGAGACGTCCACACCCAATGCGGCGACCGCGACACGTGCGAATTCGTCGCGGCGGAAGTACGGGGTTGAGCTACCCGAGTCGGCCACCGTCGGATCGAGTTCGTTGAGCTCGATCGTCGTTCTTCGCACCGGAGGAGTCCCGATGTTGCACGCGAAGACTGGCGGCGTGAAGTCGGCGAAGAAGGGACGGTCGACAGGCCCGAGACCGGTTCCCGGCCAGTCCACTCTAGCGTTGTAACTCCCGCTCGATGGAATGGTCGCGCTCCCGGCGTAGAGACCCGCGTCTGTGCGTGCGAGTGTTCCAGTCTGAACGGAGGCATCAGGAAGTTGCAGCTGATACGTCAAGGTTGGCGGGTCGAGCGGTGTCCGCCCCGCCGCGACGGTGAGCTCAGCCTCAAGCATCGTACTCGTATCGTAGACAGTCGCGCCGAGATCCGGTCGCGTCCAGCGCAGCTGCACGTAGCGGACGAGACAATTGCCAGCAACGCACTCCTGATGTGGTGGGCATGCTGGTGAACACGAAGCGGTTCCGCCGCCACCCGAAGTCCCTCCAGCAACTCCGCCTGCTATCCCACCCGCCGCGGAACCACCTGCGGCTCCACCGGTACCTCCGGCCGCTGAAAATCCACCCCCTGCGGTTCCCACACCGCCACCGACTCCGCCGGCTCCTGCTCCTCCCCCGACTGCTCCAGAATCGGGTTGCAAGGCCACGCAGACCTGTTTGAGGCAGAAGGCGTAGGACGGACAATCCGCAGAAGTGCTGCAAGTTCGGAGACTGGGTCCACATGCAGCCATCGCGGCGCAACAAGCAGACAATGGCAGCAGTAGATGTCGCAAGTGCCCCTCGCGACGACTCTGCTATCAGGTGTACGTCAGTTTTTGAAGCCAGTGAAGGCGCCGTTGACGGAGCCCCCGGCGACACAGCCACACATGACCTGGCCCGCGTTGTAGACCTTCGTCCAGTTGCCGGTGACGTCCATGTCCGAAGAGAACGTGAACCGGATGCTGTGCTGGGTCGTCAGCGGTGACGAGCACGAGCCTCCACCGTTTTCGTTCGGGGTCATCCGCGTGACGAGGAAGTTACCCGGCGACTCTTCGTTGCCGCGCAGCTCGTTGCCGGTGGGGTACGTGCCGCCGTTCGGTGTGACGATGAGAAAGTCAGGCCCGCCGTCGGTCGACTGCCCATGGAAGACCTGTACCGAGCCCGTGGGGAAGTTGACCGTGCCGCCGCCCCAGACAGTCGGGCAGTTCCCGCTGAAGGTGCCGCTCGGGCTCAGAATCCACGTGCCGGAGTAATCGGCCAGCGCCGTGACGTTCACGGTGCGCGTGCAGGGGTCCGACATTCTCGAGTCGGCGGTCGTGACGACGACCGTCGCCGTCTTCATCCCCGTCGTCGTGAACGCGTGTGAGACGGTCGAGCCCGTCGCCGTCGCGCCGTCGGAGAACGTCCACGCGTAGGTCATCTGCATCTGGCCGGGGTCGGTCGCCAGCGCCGAGAACTGAATCGCGCGGTTCACCGCGGCGCTCGCCAGGTTCGACGGACAGCTCGTGATGATCGGCTTGCCGGTCGCGACCACGCCGACGCCCAGCGCGTACGTCGAGCGCCCCTCGTTTCCATCGGCGTCGACCACCTTCAGGCTGACCATGTACGTGTTCGCGCTCGCATACGTGTGGCTGACGGTCGCCTTCGAAGAGTCGCCGGTCACCGTCGCTCCGTCGCCGAAGTCCCACTCGTACTTCGTGAGCGCGGCGCCCATGCAGCCGGTCGAGTCGGCGCTGCCGATGATGACGGGGTTGTTCGGCTTTGGATCCGTCGTGACGATGTTGATGCGCGCGACCGCGGGGCAGCCCATGCCGACGGTCACCAGCACCGAGGCGCTGTGCGCGCCTCCGGGTCCCGTGACGCGCAGCGTGGCCGTGTAGTTGCCGTTGCTGTCGTACTTGTGGCTGGCCTTGGCCATGTCGACCTTTTCCGAGCCGTCGCCGAAGTCCCAGCTGTAGGTCGTGATGCTGCCGCGCGAACCGGTGCCATCGAACTCGAGGGTCTCGCCAGCGCGCGCAAAGCGCTCGGCAGCACCGGGGACGGCGGTCGGCCGGCCACCGCCACCACAGGCTGCGAGCACGAGTCCGATTGCAACGAAGGTTCTCATATGACCGTGGCAGAGGTCATCGCGGTGCACAGGACCTGCGGCCCACCACCCAGGTCGACGATCGTGTCATAGGTTCCGGTCCACGCCCCGCAGCCGCTGAACGTCCCACGCAGACGGTAGTCGTACATACCGTCCGTTCCACGCGTGTCGAAAGTGTTCCCCGTCCAGGTTCCCGAGTAGACAATGTCCCCATTCGGCCCTGGCTCCGTAACCGTGATGGTGCCGTTGGCGTTTTGAACGAGACGAACCGTCGTACCCACGAACTGGCACAACGCGCCGCCACCCGTCGCCATCCACTGATACATGCCGTTGCAGAGCGCGGGCGCTCCGACGGTTACTTGAGGGCAGCTCGTCGTGTGGCTGCGTCGCGGCATCGCGTTGTCGGTCACCGTCAGCTTCGGAGTGAACGTGCCTTGCATCGTGTACGTGTGGCTCGCCGTCCCGCCGGGCAGCGCGCCTGGCACGTTGTTCACGCCGTCGCCGAAGTCCCAGAGGTAGCTCACGATGCTCGAGCCCGCCGGCACCGTCGAGGCGGCACCCGTGAACATGACCGGCGTGCCGACCGAGACCGTGGCGGGCATCGAGCTGCACACCGCGAGCGGCCCGACGGCACCGATACCGACGGGCTGCGTCGCCGTCGCGTTCGCCGCGAGCGAGTCGGTGACGGTGAGCTTCACCGTGTAGCTGCCCGCCATCGCGAACGTGTGCTGCACGATGGTCTTGTCTTTACCGGTCACCTTCGCGGTGCCGTCGCCGAAGTCCCACTCGAAGTTCTGAATGTCGCCGCTCGGCGTCGACGTCGAGCCGTCGAACGTCAGCTGCATGTTCGGCTGGCCGCTGCTCGGGCCGGTGATGATGGCCATCGGGCCGGCGGTGTTCACCGAGGCCACGGTCACGTCTTTGGTCACGGGGTCGCTCGCGGCGCCCTTGTCGTCTTCGACGACGAGCGTGACGGTGAACGTGCCGGCCATCTTGTACGCGTGCGAGGCGGCGGGCGTGGTGAGGTCGGTCGTGGTGCCGGCGGCGGTCTCGTCGCCGAAGGTCCACTTGAACTTCGCGAGCGTGCCGATGGTGGTCGCGCTCTCGGCGGCGTCGAACGCGAACACCTGGGGCCGCACGCTCGACTGCGTCGCCTTGAAGGCGGCCGTCGGCTTGTTGTTCACCTGCATGGTCTTGCCAGGACCACACGAGACGACGCTCACCACGACGACGGCGGGAAGCCAGCGCGAGAAGTTCATGGGCGCTCCTTCGAGGCTGACCGGACTTCAGGCCTCGAGCAGACGCCGCGAGTATATGTCTGCCGCTTCGCACCGGCGCGAAAGTCGACAGCGCCCGATGTGCGGCGCTGTCGTCTACGCGTGAAGCTCTTCGCGAACCGCGTCGCGCACGTCGTGCGGGTTCCACGGCTTTGCGATGTAGCGGTGGGCCACGCCCGAGACGAGCAGCGGGCCGAGCGCCTCGGGCACGAGCCCCGACACGATGAAGCG
>JBGAWE010000270.1:0-6296 GCA_044227705.1 Saprospiraceae bacterium | reverse complement strand
AATTTCTCCCACGACAGGGATAAAATGATTTAGTTTTCAATGTGGAGAGCCGTCCGTTGAGATGTCAACGGGCGGTTTTTGTTTCTAAAAGCCTGTTTTGAATGCGATTTGGTTTAAAACAGGCTCGAAACGAGGCTGAACAACGAAGTGGTAAGAATGTGGGAATTTTTGGGCACCGGCGCATGAAAGCTGTTGGCGATGACGCCAACAACGTCCGTTGACCATCTTTGCCCCAAGCTATTCGACATCATAACCGTCCTCCCCGAGCTGCTCGCCGGGCCGCTCGACCACTCGATGATGCGCCGGGCGCAGGAGCGCGGCCACCTCGAAGTGCACATCCACGATTTGAGGAAGTTCGGCACTGGCCCCCGCCAGCAGGTCGACGACTACCAATTCGGCGGCGGCGCGGGCATGGTGCTCATGTGCGAACCGATGGCCCGCTGCATCGACGCGCTGCTCGCCGAGCGCGACTACGACGAAGTCATATACCTGACCCCCGACGGCCAGCGGTTCGACCAGCCGACGGCCAACCGTTTGTCGTTGAAAACCAACGTGTTGTGCATCTGCGGCCACTACAAGGGAATCGACCAGCGGCTGCGCGACAAATATGTCACCCTCGAAATCTCGATTGGGGATTATGTCCTCTCTGGCGGCGAACTGGCCGCCTGTGTCCTCGTCGATGCCGTCGGCCGGCTGCTGCCGGGCGTTTTGAACGACGAGACCTCCGCCCTTTTCGACTCCTTTCAGGACGACCTGTTGGCGCCCCCGGTTTACACCCGACCGGCGGTCTGGGACGGGCGGCCCGTCCCCGAGATTTTGGTCAGCGGCCACGAGGCCAAGATTGCCGACTGGCGGCACGAGCAGTCCGTCGAGCGGACGCGGGCGCGGCGGCCCGACCTTTTGAAAAAATGGGAGTAAGGTTGAATGAAAAACGCCGAAAGGGCATGAAACCCTTCCGGCGTTGAACCGATGTCCGCCAAGCGGTAAAAAAGGTCAGTTTTTCACCACCGCCCTCCCGGACCGGCGGCCGTCCTTTTCAATTGAAATCAGGTAGACGGCCGACGGCAGCTTGCTCAAATCGAGCTTTTTGGAAAGCAAACCGGCCGTTTTCTCCACCATTTCAGCCGAAATCAGCCTGCCCCGCGCGTCCATCAGCGCGACGCGGAACACGCCCGTCTCCCCCGATTTCATCAAAACCTCCGTCACACCCGCCCTCGGGGTGGGCCAGACAGTGAAGGTTTCAAAGGTCAGCGGCTGCCCCGTCCCGTTGACGATGAACTCGTAGCAGCCCTTGTCCGGCTTCGAGTCGCGGGGCAGGCCGTCGAGATCGAAGGCGACGGCGGCCGAGGCTACGCCCTTGTCGATGCAAGGGCTTCCGGCGGCGAGGTGGAAGTTGTCCTGGCCCGGGTTGTAGAATTTCGGGTCGACGCCCGTCACGTCGTTCGTCCCGGTGAGGTTTGGCGAGAAGGAGTCGTCGAGCGACAGGTTTCCGCCCTTCGAGGTCAAAGTCGGCGCCCCCGCTTCAACGTCATAGGCGTTGAGCGGCTCGGCGAAGACACAGTTTGTCAGCGTCGTCGAAGCTTTCGAGCCGACCGTGGCCGCATCCTCCCATTGGACGAGGCTGCAGCCGAGGGTGGCAAGGTTGTTGGCGAACGTGCAGTGTTTCGCGTCGATAGTGGCTGTTTTCCCCTCCCCGGCGTTGTTCGAGACGGCCCCAGCGGTACCGTTCCCGCTGCCGTCGGTGGCGAAGTTTGAGTTGAACAAGCAGTTCGTCAGCGTCGCCGTCGTGTTGAAAAGGTTGACGGCCCCGGCCTGCGTCGTCGCCGTGTTGAGGTAGAAAGAGCAGTCGGCAATCGTCGCCACGGCGAGGTCGAGCGAGTCCTCCTCGATGTTGACGGCCCCGCCGAAGTTCGCGTTGTTGGCGTCGAACGAACAGCCCGTCAGCGTGGTCTTGATTCCGCCGGTCGTGAAGACGGCGCCGCCGTTGTAGGTCGCCGTATTGGAGTACATCTGGCAGCCGCTCACCGTCACCTCCGTCGAGTCGGAATAGGCACCGACGGCCGCGCCGAAGCCGGCCGTGTTCCCCTCGAAGGTGCTGTTCAGCACCGTCGCCTTCCCTTTGAAGCCTGCGAGGATGGCTCCGCCTGTGTTCTGCGAGGTGTTTCCCGAAAAGGAGCAGCCGTCGAAAAGCACGTCGCTGCCCAGCCCTTGCACCGCAGCACCAGCGCCCCACGACGACTGCGGCCCCGACGCTTTGTTGTCGGTGAACTCCGAATTGGCCACCAGCCCAGTGCACCTCCAGAAATAGAGGGCGCCGCCCGTGTTGTCCACCGCCTCGTTCTGGTTGAAAAGGCAGTTGCCGAAGCTGACCACCGTGCCGATGCCGTCGCGCCCGTCGGCATAGACGGCCCCGGCGTTGTCGGCCTTGTTCTTTTGGAAAAGGCAGTTCGAGTAGCTGACCGTCGCCTGCCAGCTCTCGACGGCGCCGGCGTAGCTGTTGGAGCCATTCGCCAAGTTTCCGAGGAAGGCGCAACTGTCGAAGCTGACGGCCGTCCCGAGGTTGTCGCGCCCGTCGATGTAGATGGCGCCCGCGTTGCCCGCCTCGCTGTTCTGAAAAAGGGTCTTCGAAAAATTCACCGTGCTCGACCAGATGAACACCGCGCCGCCGAAGCCGCCGGGGTTCTTGTTGCCCGAGAACGTGCAGTTTTTCACCTCCACGCTGAGGCAGTAGAGCGGGTAGAAGGCGCCTCGGTTGCCGATGTTGTCGGTGAAGACGCAGCCGTCGGCCGTCAGCCCATCGAGGGCGCGGGCATAGATGCCCGAGCTTTGGTCTGCTGCCGAGTTTTGGGTGAAAATGCAGTCTTTGACGGACGAGCCGTTGGCCGGGCCGCCCAAATCGTCGCCGTCGTTGTAAAACCAGATGGCGCCGCCGCTGCGCGCCCAGTTTTGCTGGAAGATGCAGTTCGTCACCTCGATTTTGGCCCGCGCCTGGATGGCACCGCCGCGCCCGTTGATGCCCGCCGAAGCGGCCGTCGTCGAGTCGGCCCGCGCGCTCTGGATGCCCAGCCCGTCGAGGCGGACGGTGCCGCTCGGGACGGAGTCGATGGTCACGACGTGCCATGTGTTGTCGAGCCGGTTGGTCATGAAGTCGTCGACGAGGTCGTTCGAGCCGAGGTCGCCGCTCAAGGTCGTGTAGGCGCCGGGCGGCCGCTGGACGAGGCTCGATTCCGTCCCCGCGAAGCCGCCGTAGATCGCGATGGCCTTTTTGATGTGGAAGGTGCTCTTGCCCGCCGGGGTCTGCGCCTTCGGCAGATAGGTGCCCTGCGCCACCCAGATTTCCTGTCCGGCGTTCGCCGCCGAGAGGGCCGCGTCGAGCGTGGTGAAGGCGTTGGCCCACGATGCGCCGGAGTTGCTGCCGGTCGCCGAGGCGTTGACGAAAATGGTCTGCCCGTTGAGCATCGCCGCCGTCAGGAAGGCGATGGTGAGGGTGATGAGCTTGTCTAATTTTTTCATGAACGATTGATTTTGAACGGTTTGGAAATGTGAGACGGGTTTGATGGGCGAAAATAGCCAGCCCTCCGCGACAGCTTTGGCCAATTTTGGCGGAATGTGAAAGACCTGTTTTCGGAGCGGGATTTGGGGGGAGGCTCGACAACTGGCCTGTTTTTTCGCACCGCATTTTCCACGACTTATGGCACACGGAATACACGGATTGGACACGGATCCATCGACTGCTCGGCTCCTCGCTTTTGTTTTTTTCCTTTTGACTTTTGACCTCGCCTCCGCCCAAACCACCCCAAAACCCGGGGAGGTCATCACCAAAAGCTGCACCGTCAACCCCGCCGAGTACCGCTTCGACGGCGCCGACGGCCTCGACCAGCCCGTCCTTATTATTAAAGGAGAGGACATCGAGGTCGACTTTCAGGGGGCGGTCTTCATCGGCAGCGGGCAGAAGACGCTGCCCGACCAGTTCGCCGGCCTCGGCATCCGGGTCGAGGGAAAGAAAATCACCATAAAAAACCTGAAGGTGCGCGGCTACAAGGTCGGCCTGATGGCGGCGCAATGCGCTGATTTTCAACTGATTGACTCCGATTTCAGCTACAATTGGCGGCCCCGCCTCCACAGCCGCCGCGAGCACGAGGTGATGTCCGACTGGCTGTCCTACCATCAAAACGACCGCGACGAGTGGCTCCGCTACGGCTCCGGTGTCTATCTCAAAAACTGCAAAAACGCCCTCGTCCGGGGCTGCACCGCGACCTCCAACCAGAACGGCCTGCTGATGACCGGCTGCGACGACGGCCAGTTTTTCAACAACGATTTCCGGTTCAACTCGGGCATCGGCATCGGCCTCTACCGCTCCTCTGGCAACTCGGTGATGCACAACCGACTGAATTTCAACGTGCGCGGCTTCTCCCAAAACCTTTATGAAAGGGGGCAGGACAGCGCGGGAATCCTCTGTTTCGAGCAGTCGAGCCGCAATGTTTTCGCCTACAACTCGGCGACGCACTCGGGCGACGGCTTCTTCGGCTGGGCAGGGCAATCAACGATGGACACCGGCGAGGGCGGCTGCAACGACAACATCGTCTTCGGCAACGACTTCAGCTTCGGCGTGGCCAACGGCATCGAGATGACCTTCTCGGGCGGCAACAAGTTCTGGTCGAACAACCTCGCCCAGTGCGGCTACGGCATCTGGGCAGGCTACTCGCACGGCTCGGAGTTCTGCAAAAACGTCATGCGGCTCTGCAAGACCGGCATCGCCATCGAGCACGGGCAGGACAACCGGATCGAGGGAAACGAGTTCGACCAAGATTCGACCGGGATTCCGGCTTTGGAGCGAAAGATGAGCCGACCGATTGGGCCTACCCGAAGAAGCGCGACACTCGCAGCCGAGACTACCTGCTGACCGCCAACCGGTTTTCGGACAACCATAACCCGTTGAAAATCAGCAACTCCGACCGCGTTTTCGCCGATTCGGGCAACGTCTTCACCGGCTCCTCGCGCCTCTCGGCGGCGGACTCGGCGGCGGTTGTCTGGTCGATAAAGAAGGGCGCGAAACCGCTCGCTCCCACCTATCTAAAACCCTTCCCGACGGCATCGACGCGAAGACCGGCATCGGCCGCCAGGCCGCCCGCCACTGGATATGGATGACCGACTTGGGGCCTTACGACTTTCGCGGCCCCATCTGTTTCGAAAAAATCGAGGCGGCCGCTACGAGTTCTGATGAACGCCGCCGGGGCCGGGCGGTGGGAAATCAAGCAGGCGAAAGGCCTGAAAAAACCTGACGATGAGCGGCGGCTTCCCCACGAAACTCGTCGCCGAGCGCAACCCGGCCTTCGACCAAATCTACCTCCAGTTCGAGGCGACGTTCAACACCGAGCAGACCGACCGGTTTGGGAACAAGATTCCCGTCGGCCAGCCGTATGTGTTTGATTTTCAACGGTTTGAGCCGAAGATGGACTGGAAGGTTTCTTTTCAAAACTACGATGAAAAGGAAAACATCGAGGCCGAAAAGTGCATCGCCGCCTGGTTCGAGGGGAAGGGTTTGGCGGAAAAGCACGTCCCCGAAATCGCCTTTTCGTGGTGGAACGAGCCGGAAAAAAACATCGCCGCCGACCGCTTCCTGACCCTCGCCGTTTGCGACTACGTCTTCGCCGCCGGGAAGTACCATTTCGAGCTGACGAGCGACGACGGCGCCCGCCTCTGGCTCGGCGACCAACTTTTGATTGACAACTGGAAGGCGCACGAGCCGACGACCGACGAGGTGGACGTGGAAATCCCCGTCGGCCAGCAGCGGCTGCGCATCGAGCACTTCGACAAGGGCGGCTTTTCGACGCTCGACCTCCATTGGCGGCCGGTGCGTTGAGCTATTTTCGCCCGCCTTTTCGGCACCTATAATTTCATGGACTCGACGACTTTCAACCACCTGGTCCGCTTTGGATTGGTCGGCCTTTCCGGCGTTTTTGTTGATTTCGGCACCACATGGCTTTGCAAAGAGCAGCTGCGCCTCAACAAATACGTCGCCAACAGCCTCGGCTTCCTGACCGCCGTTTGCTGGAACTTCTGGCTCAACCGAACGTGGACCTTCCACTCCACCGACCCGGGCGTTGCGACGCAGTTCGCCAAGTTTTTCACCCTTTCGCTCATCGGCCTCGGGCTGAACAACCTGCTCATCCTCGCCATGACCGAGCGCGGCCGCATGGGATTCTACCCCGCCAAACTCGTGGCGACGGGCGTGGTCGTGCTGTGGAATTTCTGGGCGAACAACCGCTTCACCTTCAGCGGCTGACTACCGGAAT
>JBGAWE010000269.1:0-5483 GCA_044227705.1 Saprospiraceae bacterium | reverse complement strand
TACTTGGTTCCAAATGGCAGTCTCAATCAGATCTGGAAAAACGGCGCCATACTTATGGATTTTTTCCTGATTGAATGAGTTCTCTCCAGTTACGTTATGTCCATTGGTAATGAAATAAAACCTATTGTTTCTCTCATAAAAAAAGGCAGTTGCCGTACCAAATACGGCATCAGTTTCCCTTTTCTTCATAGTGATAAAATAGGGTTTAAAAGATAGCGGGTGTACCATTGTCGATTCAGAAATGTGTGTGAAGAAAGAAAGGCAAGGACGGGTCAACCCATCCTTGCCTTTCTTATACCCTAAAACTTGAGATTACTTCAGATACTTCTCCCCAAAAAAGCTCCTGTACTCATCCATCCGCTTCTTCCCCAAAAGCACCCGGTAGTTGTTCTGCGTGATGGCAAAAAACTCGGTCTTCACCCTTTTCTCTTTGATGAAGTCTTTGGCCTTCGTCAGCTCGTCGTAGTAGGCCATGGCCGTCTTGCGGTTGTCGAACTTGCGGATGACGATGATGGGCGTCTCCGTGTCCGTCCCGAGGTAGATGTTCGAGACGCGGAGCTGGTCGAGCTTGTGGTACTGGCGGTTGTAGTCCGAGATGTCGGCCTTGACGTTGTCGAGCTTCACGTCGCCGCCCGTGAGGACGATTAGGAAGTAGTGCAGCTTGTCGTCCTCGAGGGTGTAGCCTTCGGCGTTCTTTCCGTCCTCGCCTTTTTTGTCGGGTTCGGCGGCCTGAAAGCCCTCGCAGCCCAGCACGCGGGCAATCTCGGTGGCGCGCGTCTTCTCTTCCGTGTCGGGGTATTTGGCGATGAACTCTTTCAGCGACTTGCAATACCCATCCTTCCCAGCGACGCTGCCCGAGCACATCGTCGAGAGGAGGGCGAACTTCGTGGCGAGCGCGTTAGTCGTGCCGAACTTCTTCTCCGCCTCCACGCAACGGGCGGAGGCCGAGGTGAAGTCGCCGGACTGGAAAATCCGATAGGTCTCTTTGTAAAAAGCGTTCAGCTCCCGCGCCCGCTGCGTCGTCAGGTCTTTGAAATTGGGGTCGGTCAGCGACTTCGCGTAGCTCGAATTGGGGTATTTCCCGACGATTTTGTCGTAATACTCCTTGGCCTTCGCCGTGTTGCCGAGGTCGGTGAACGAGAGGTAGAGGTAGAACCAAGCCTCCAGTTCATTGGTCTTGACGTACTGCGGGAAATCGGCGAACATCCTTTCGTGCGTCTCGCTCGACCGCTTGTTGTTCTCGAGCTGGTCGCGGAAGGCCTTGCCGAGCTTGAAAAGGATGTTGGCCTCCGTTGAGTCGAGCGCGGCCAGCTCGTCGGCCGATTTCGGGATGCCGGGAAGGAGGTCGTCCAGCTCGGCCTTCGAGAGGTCGGGCTGTTCGGTCGCAGCGGTCTCTGTGCCCGCGTCGCTGGCGGAGTTCGAGTCAGAGCGGCGCGAGCGCTGCCAGTTGTCCTCGTTCTTCCGGTCACCCCATTGCTTGGCGAAGTCGCGCTTGCCCTTTTTGACGTTCGCGTCGTTGTAAAAATAGAAGTTGTTTGGCGGGCCAAGCGGCGGCGGGCCACCGACCCGAGGCGTCGTGGGCAGCCCGCCCGGCGCCGGCTTTGTGGTCGCGGAGGCCGCTTTCGTCGCCGCCTCGATCTCGGCCTCGCGGTCTTTTTTGATTTTGGTGGCGAGGGCCTTTTTCTGCTCGTCGCTCATGTTGTAGATGGCGCGCAGGCTGTCGTCGAGCACGACGGAGGTGATGAACGCCGCGATTTCCTGCAGGCTTTTCGCGTAGCGCGTCGCCTCGGCGTATCGCGGGTCGGTGTTCGGCAGGACGGTCAAAGTGGAGTCGTAGTAGAGCTTCGCCTCGACGAATTTTTCCGAGTCGAAATAGAGCCCCGCAATCGCCCAATAGCTCTCAGCCTTCTGGTTCTTGTTGGTGGAGGAAGCGGCGAGTGACTTGCGCAGGTGGTCGATGGCGGCCGTTTTGTCGCCATTCTTGATGTCGATCTGGGCGAGGATGAAATAGATTTGGTCGCGGTAGTCGATGTTCTTGTCGTCGCGGAGCATCTTCTGGAGGCCTTTTTGGGTCGCCTCGTCGCTGGCCGTGCCGTTGTAGTAGGCGTCGAGCATCATGTGCAGCCGCGCCGAGAACTCCATGTCGTAGACGGGGCCACTTTTCAAGACCTGTTGATAAGCAGCGACGGCCTCAGCGCTCCGCCCCGCTTTCGAGTGGATTTGCGCGAGTATGTAGGCCAGCCGCGCCCGCTGCCGCTTCTTCTTGGTCAGTTTGATGGCCTGTTCGAGCGGCGCGACGGCCTTGTCCCATTGCTTTTGTTTGAGGAAATTGTGCGCCTCGGCCATCGCCAAATCGTCGCGCAGCGAGGACGGGAAAAAGGGGTTGCCCGACATCTGGTTGAAGAGAAACTCGGCCTCGTCGTTCTTGTCGCGCTGAATCAGCGTCCGCCCCATCCAAAGCTGCAGCTCGGGATAGGCCGGGCGGCGGTGCATGAAGCGCGAGGCGTAAGGGTCTTTGCCGGAGGGCTTGGCGGGCTTGTCGTCGTCCTCCTCCTTTTCAGCTTTGGAAGGCTTGTCGGTCGGCTTGTCGAACGATTTCTCGTCCATTTTCTCCTTCTTGCCCGACGATTTTCCCTTGCCTTTCGAGGACTTCTTCTTTTTGGCGGCCTCCTTTTTCTTCTTCTCCTGCGCCTTCTTCTTGGCCTTTTGGTCGGACTTCTTCTTGTCGTCCTTCTCCTTTTTGATGGCGGCTTTTTCGGCGGCGGCCCGCTTCTTTTCGGAGGCGGTCATCTTCCCTTTTCGCTTGTGGAAGACGGGCTTCTCGGGGTTGAACTCGTCGAGCGCGAACCGCAGGGCCTCTTCCGCCGCCTCGTAGTCCTTTTTCAAAAAATAGGCCTTGCCGACCATCAGGTAGCAGTCGTCGACCCATTCGCTCGAGCGGTGGAGGGCGACGGTCTTGGCCATTTTCTTCACGATGTTGTCGCAGCCTTCCTTGACCTGCTTGGCCTCGTCGGCCGTGACCGCCTCGTAGGGGTAGACGTCGAGGACTTGGTTGTAGTTATCTTTGTGCGCCTCGTTGAGCTTGGCCAGCGCCTCCTCGTACATCACGTTGGCGTTGAAATAGCCGTTGTAGTGGGAGTTCATGTCCTGCCAGCGGCGCTTGGCCCAACTGACGTCGCCCTTCTTTTTCTGGGAGACGCAGCCGCCGGCAACGAGCAAAAGGGCGGTGAAAAAGGCGATTTTGTGGACGTGTTTCAAGACTGTTGATGAATTGAGTTTGCCATGAACTGCACCGATTTCCACGAAAAGTTGATTCGTGAAATCCGTGCAGGTGGTGGCTAAAAAGAAAGAGGCAAACGGGCGTTGGAAGGTCATTTTTCATGGAAAAACCGCCCAAAAAGCCCGCCCAAAACTGAAAAGCGTGCAAAAGTATTTTAGGTCTCTCAAAAATTTGCTCTCCCTCTTCCGCCGCGAGGAGGGCGACGAGGGCCGCAGCCTCCTCTCCAAGCTGCGCGACAACTACCACCTCATCATCCGCGACGACGACACCCTCGAGGAGGTGGCAAACTTCCGCCTCTCGCCCATGTCGGTCTACATCGGCCTGTCGAGCCTCATAGTGTTCTCTGGCATCCTCGTGACGATGCTCATCATCTACACGCCGCTCAAGCGCTACATCCCTGGCTACGGCGACATCAAAAAGGACTCGCAACTCGTCGAGCTTCGCAAGAAGGTGACCGAGCTGGAAGACTTGACCGAGGCACAGAACAACTTCATCGACAAGTTCCGCCACATCGTTCAGGGTGACGCGCAGTACCTCGCGCAGGCCTCCGACACCGTCGCCGTCGACCCGGAGGAGGCCTCGAAGCCCATCGCCGGGGCCAACCTCCCGGCCGCCACGCCCGGCAGCTTCAACGACGAGGGCGGCCCCGCCGCCCCGCCGCCGCCGACCGGAAAGGCCGTCTTCGCCTCCGAAAAGCCGCTCGAACTCCTCTATTTGAGCGCCCCGATGCGCGGCGAGGTGACAAAGGGCTTCAGTCCCGGCGAGGGCCACTTCGGCGTCGATGTCGTGGCCGGGAAAGGAACTCCGGTTCAGGCCGCGCTCGACGGCGTGGTCGTCCTCTCCGCCTTTTCCGTCGAGACCGGCTACACCATCGGTATCCAGCACGCCAACAACGTCGTTACCTGGTACAAGCACAACTCCGTCCTTCTTAAGAAAGAGGGCCAGGCAGTCCGCAGCGGCGAGGCCATCGCGATCATCGGCAACACCGGTGAGCAGTCCACCGGGCCGCACCTCCACTTCGAGCTTTGGTTCCGGGGGAGGGCGGTCAACCCGCGTGATTTCATCAATTTTTAATTTGCGAGTGACGAGCTGCGATTTACGAGCGGCCGGGAGTCGGTCCGTTAATCGTAGGTCGTCACTCGTCACTCGTCAATCAACCAACAATGACAACCGACCACTCTCTCCACGAAGCCTTCGACGAGCGCGGCGAGCGCGCCAGCCCCGTCCTCCCGAAGACCGTCAAAAATTATCTCATCGACATCGACGGAACCGTCTGCGACGACGTGCCGAACGAGGAGCCAGAGCGGATGCGCCACGTCCTGCCCTATGCCGACGGCCTCGCCATCTGCAACAAGTGGTACGACGAGGGCCACATCATCACCTTTTTCACCTCTCGCACCTCGGCCGTCCACAAGGAGATAACCGAGGAATGGCTCAACCGGCACGGCTTCAAGTATCACGGCGTGCTGTACGACAAGCCCCGCGGCGGCAACTACCACTGGATTGACAACCACATCGTCAAGGCGACGCGGTTCAAGGGCAAGTTCACCGACCTCGTGGTGAAGACCCACGAAATCGAGGTCTTCGAGGGATAAGCAGCCAAGTCGATGGAAAAGAAAAAGCTCGTCGGCATCGGCAAGTTGCTCAACAACGTCGCCCTGATTTCGCCAAGAGCGGCGGGCAGGGCTGCTTTCCGGCTTTTCTGCACCCCGACGCGAGGACGGCTGCGGGAAACGGATGCCGAGTTTTTGAAAACGGCCGACGCCACGCAAACCCTGCAAATCGACCGCCACCGGATCGCCGCTTACGAGTGGGGCGAGGCTGGTCGGCCGCTTCTCCTGTTCGTCCACGGCTGGGAATCGAACGCGGCGAGGTGGCGGCACTTCATCCCCGGCGCGGTGAAAAGGGGCTGGCGGGTCGTCGCCTTCGACGCCCCGGCTCAGGGCGCGTCGAGCGGGAGGCAGCTCAACCTGTTCTATTTCACAAAGGCACTGGCGGGCGTGGTCGCCCATTTCGGCCCGGCCGAGGCGATGGTCGGCCATTCGCTGGGCGGCGCGGCCGTCGTCCACGCGATGGACAAAACGGCCATGGTCCATCCGAAAAAAGCTGTTCTAATCGGCACGTTCGACAAGACGACCGACGTCTTCCTCAACTACCAAAAGCTGCTCAACCTCTCCGACCGCATCGTCGAGGAGCTGCGCGT
>JBGAWE010000268.1:0-5532 GCA_044227705.1 Saprospiraceae bacterium | reverse complement strand
GTCAACTTCGGCGGCGGGGCCTACTTCCTCGAAAAGGAGCCGCTGCACAGCTTTCGGACGCACATCATGCGCAACCCCGAGGCGTTTGCGGCCATCGCCGCCGACCCCGATTTTTTGAAAAAAACGGGCGGCATCATCGGGGAGAAGAACGCCCGGATCGATGTCGAATTCCGCGAGGCCGCCACGGCGCAGCCGCTGCTGTTCAACAAGCAGTTCTATTTCATGTCTGACGACCCGGCGGAGGTGGCCCTCGGAGCTGCCTTCGTGCCTTTTTTGATGGAAAAGGTGCGGGCGGCGCAGCCGTTCAACCGGTTTTGCCGTGAGGCGGTTGGGGTTTAAGAACCAAAAGCCAGCCATCGACAAACAACCCTGCCGAAGCCCCCTCGCCCCGTTCTAACTTCGCCGCATCCAACTATTCCTAAAAAGATTCTTTGCATGAGACAGTCTATCCTCGCCCTCGCCCTTCTTCTCAACGCGCTGGTTTTCAATCGGTTACAGGCACAGGAGACGGCGAAGCACGTCTCGGGCGACCTCCTCGTCAGCCTCGAAAAAGGCGCAACGGCCGAGCAGCTCGCCGCCAACCTCAACCGCGCTTGGCCGAGCAAACCGGCCAACCTCGTCGTCGTGAAAAAGGTGGCCGACCCGATGAACATCTGGCTCCTTCACTCCGATTTGACCGATGAAAAAGAGGAGCTGACGATGCTCTATGCCGCCCGCCGCGAGCCGGGCGTGGCCGTCGCGCAGTTCAACCACATCACAGTGGAGCGCGGGCATTTCGACCCGACGGAGTTTGGAAAGGAGATGGAGTCGCTCCACTCGGGACTCAAAACTCGAAACTCGAAACTCACCGCCTGCTCGACCACGCCGAACGACCCGCAATTCAGCCAGCAGTGGCAGTACATCAACAACGGCGGGAGCGGCGGCACCGTCGACGCCGACATCGACATGGACCTCGCCTGGGACGTGACCACCGGCGGCCTCACGCCCGACGGCGACACCATCGTGGTCTGCGTCGTCGACGGCGGCGTGAACATCAACCACCCCGACTTCGGCGACAACATCTGGCGGAACTGGGCCGAAATCCCGAACAACAACATCGACGACGACGGCAACGGCTACGTCGACGACGTGCGCGGCTGGTCGACCTACTCCAACACCGACAACATCACCGGCAACGCCGGGCACGGCACCTGCGTCGCGGGCATCATCGGGGCGCAGGGCAACAACGGCGTCGGCGTGGCCGGGGTCAACTGGGACGTGAAAATAATGGTCGTCGCCGGGGGCAGCGGCACGGAGGCGAACGCCATTGCGGGCTATGCCTACCCCTACAAGTTCCGAAAACTCTATAATGAAACGGGCGGGCAGAAAGGCGCCTTCGTCGTGGCGACGAACTCCTCATGGGGCGTCGACCTCGGGCAGCCGTCCGACTCGCCGCTGTGGTGCGCCTTTTACGACACCCTCGGAAAGGTCGGCATCTTGAGTTGCGGCGCGACTGCCAACGCCAACTACAACATCGACACGCAGGGCGACCTGCCGACCGGCTGCCCCTCCGACTGGCTCATCTCGGTCACCAATTGCGGGCGAAACGGGAAAAAAGTGACCTCCGCCGGCTACGGCCTGACGACCATCGACCTCGGTTCCTTCGGCGAGAACGCGTGGACGCTCTCGCAAAGCAGCTATGCAGCCTTCGGCGGGACCTCGGGGGCCACGCCGCACGTCACCGGGACCATCGCGCTGATGTACTCGGCACCCTGCCCGGGCTTCATCGCATTGGCGAAAAGCGATCCGGCACAAGCCGCGTTGAACCTCAAAAAGTACATCATGGACGGGGTAAAACCAGAGGCGACGCTCGTCGGCAAGTGCATCACCGGTGGGCGGCTCAATGCCAACCAAGCCATACTGAACCTGCTGCAAAACTGCTCGGCCTGCCCGAAACCGTATGGCGTAGAGGCGAGCAAGGCCAGCACGACGTCGGAACTGATTTCCTTCAAAAAAACCGACGCGGCAGCCGCCGTCAACCTCCGCTGGCAGAAATCCGGCGCGGCCTCGTGGACGGAGGTCGACGGCGTGGCCAGCCCCTACCTGCTCAAAAACCTCGATCCATGCACCGACTACTCGGTCGAGTTGGCAATGGCCTGCGCGGACTCGACGAGCGGATGGTCGGCCTCGAAGACTTTCAAAACGGACGGTTGCTGCGACCCGGTCGGGAGCCTGACGGTCGGCTCGGTCACGTTGAACGGAGCTCTTTTTTCGTGGCTCCCGGTGACGGCGGCGACGGGCTACGTCGTCGAAATCACCCCAGCGGGCGGCTCGGCGACGACCTTCCCGCTCACCGCCTCGCAGCTGAATTTCAGTGCCAGTGCCTTGCCCGCCTGCACGGAGTTCAGCCTCATCGTCCACACGCTCTGCGCGGGCGGGCTGGACATCCCCTCGGCCCCGGTTTCCTTTAAGACAAAAGGCTGCGGGGCCTGCACCGACAAGGCTTATTGCGCCTCGTCGAGCAGTGACGCGACCGGTGAGTGGATAAAACAGGTCGAGTTCTCCAATCTTGTGCACCAAAACACGGCCGGTTCGCCAGGCTACGGCGACCAGACGGCCGAATCGGCGACGGTGCAGCAATACCATGTCTATTCGCTGAAGATGACCCCCGGCTTCTCGGGCAACACCTTCAGCGAGTGGTTCCGGGCGTGGATCGACCTGAATGAGGACGGCGTTTTCACCGATCCGGGAGAGCGCGTCTACGACGGCAACGCAGCGGCCGGGGCGACGGTGACCGGGTCGGTAACGGTGGGCAACGTCCCCGTCGGCACAGCGCGGATGCGCGTCTCGATGAAGTATGTCGG
Source organism: Saprospiraceae bacterium (assembly GCA_044227705.1). Taxonomy (GTDB): domain Bacteria; phylum Bacteroidota; class Bacteroidia; order Chitinophagales; family Saprospiraceae; genus JANOQP01. The sequence continues at coordinate 2,689 of JBGAWE010000268.1, read as the reverse complement.
CGGCAACCAGGCCAAGCCGCAGCCGTGCGACGCTTTCAACTACGGTCAGGTGAAAGATTTCTGCGTCGACATCCAGACCGGCGTGCCGGACTGTGCCCCGCCGCCCGTCGTCACCCTCTCGGCGAAGACCGACACTACGGCGACGCTAACCTGGGTGGCGACGGCCTTCGCCGACCAGTATTTCGTCCGGATCAACATCAAAGGGCAGACGGCGACGCAGGATTTCACCGCGACGACCAACCAAATCACCCTGAAAAACCTCGCGCCCTGCACCGAGTACGAGGTGCTCGTCTGGCCGAAGTGCGGCTCGGTCGAGGCGGCCGCGCAGACCTATGTTTTGATTGAAACGGACTGCAGCTCGGCCATCGAGGATGCGAAGGAACTGGCGGGAATCCACGTCGCGCCGAACCCGTTCGACGAGCGGCTGGCGGTCTCGCTGTTTGCAAATCGGTCGGGCGAGGCGAACGTCGAACTTTTCTCGGCCAGCGGCCAACTGGTTGAAAGCCAGCGGTTTGCGTTCACCTCGGGCGAGAGCCGGGCGACGCTCGACACGGGGCTGCTGGCGAGCGGGGTCTATTTTTTGAAAGTGAAAACGGCGAGCGGGGTGGCCGTCAACAGGGTGGTGAAGAATTGACCCGGGGCAAAAGTTGATGGTCAAATGGCAAAAGTTGGGCGACCGGCTTTTGCCATTTGTCTTTCAAGCCGTTCCGACCTGCCCCGGCATCGTTACAATCTGCACGATGTGCCCGCTGAAAGGAAGCTGCGGCTTGGAGAACGGGCTGCTCGGCGGCTCGGCCACGATTTTCAGCTCGGAGGCGAGGACGAGGGCCATCATCGCGTCCTCGTTGCCGCAGAGGAAGGAGAGCCAGTTGGAGAAGTGGCCCGGCTTTTTGGCTGCAGGGCAAGTTTTGGAAGAAGTCATGGGAAAAGGATTAGCAATTCGCCCGGCGTGAAAACCATGCCAGTTTTTTCGCCTCCGGCGGATGCCTCAATCACGTTAGCCAACCGGCCGCCGCCCGTTTTTCAAACGCTTGTCGCGAAATGAAATTTGCTCGGAGGCTTTGCCAAGCCGGGCGCCTTTCTACTTTTGCGCTCCGAAATTCAGCAGAACAGCTTTTTCAAAAGAAAAATACAATGGAAGTCATCACCATCAACGGCCAAAAACGGGAGAGCGCGGGCACCGCTGGGGCCACCGTCGTCCGCAACAGCGGCCGTGTGCCTTGTGTCATGTACGGCGGCGACGCGGCCGTCTCCTTCTCGGCCGACCCGGCCGAACTGCGGCACCTCGTCTACTCGGCCAAGTTCCGCACGGTCGACCTGAAGCTCGACGGGAAGTCGCACAAGTGCATCCTCAAGGAAATCCAATTCCACCCGACGACCGACGCCATCATCCACCTCGACTTCCTCGAACTGGTGCCGGGCAAAAAGGTCAGGGCCGTCGTCCCCATCCGCTTCACCGGTCAGAGCATCGGCGTGAAGGGCGGCGGCAAGCTCATCGCCACGATGCGCAACGTCAAAATCCTGACTACGCCCGAAAAGCTCGTCGACGAGGTGACGGCCGACATCACCAACCTCGACCTCGGCCAGACCATCCGGGTGCGCGACATCGTCATGCCGGAGGGCGTGGCCATCATCAACGCTGCCGCCATCCCGATTGCGGCCATCGAAATCCCGCGCGCGCTGCGGGGCAAAAAGTGAGTTCTCACCTTTTGGCTCAATGAAAAAGGGGAGCGGCGATCAGCCGTTCCCCTTTTTCTATTTCCCGAAAATCCCGCTCAGCCTCTGACAGCCGCGAGGAACGCCTCGTCAGTTGGCTTCACCTTCGAGTTGAAAAACCTGAGCAGCTCTCCGTCCTCGCCGACGACGTACTTGCAGAAATTCCATGTCGGCTCCTGTTCGTTCCAGCCGTTGAGCGACTTGTCCGTCAGCCAGCGGTAGAGCGGCGACTTCCCCTCGCCTTTCACCTCCGTCTTCTCGAACATGGGGAAAGTGACCCCATAGTTCTTCTGGCAAAAGGTCTTTATCTCCGCGTTCGAACCCGGCTCCTGCCCGCCGAACTGGTTGGACGGGATGCCGATGACGATCACTTTCTCCAGGTTCTTTTCATAAAAAGCCTGCCAGTCGGCGTACTGCGGCGTGTAGCCGCACTCGCTGGCCGTGTTGAGAATGACCACTTTTTTGCCTCGAAAGCGGTTGAAGTCGATGGTCTCGTCGCCGGCGAGGGTCTTGAGTTTGAAGTCGTAAAAAGAGGCGGTCGCGGTCTTGCCCGACGGCTTTTCGGCCGGGACTGATGCACTGCGGTTGGTCGTGCAGGCAGTGAGCGCCAGAAACGCGGCGAAGGCGATTGACTTCTTGAATTGCATGGTCGAAAAGATGGTTGGTGTGTGAGCAATGGCCCAAAGCTCGTCAATTTCCCAACCTTCCCAGCACGGCAGCCACTGTGCCGCCCATCAGCCCGACGGTCAGCCCGGCGGCGGCGACGTCGGCCACCAGCGGGCCGGGGTTGTTGTAGAAATGACTGGTCGCGTACCAAAAAGTGTCGGTCATCACGGCCACGAGGACGCCGACCGCCGCGCCAATCACCATGCCTTTGCGGAATGTTTCGACCCGCGCCCATTGCCCGAGGATGAGGGCGATGAGCAGCGCGTAGGCGGCGCACGAGACGAAAATCAGCAGCATGCTCGACTCC
>JBGAWE010000267.1:0-6000 GCA_044227705.1 Saprospiraceae bacterium | reverse complement strand
GTCGCCAGCTACGGCTTCCGTTTCGCGGGCTGGGCGGGCGTTGAAAAAAGGAAGGAGCTGACCATATTGCCCGGCAAACTGGCCGGCCGGCCGCTACGGGCGGTCTTTGAAAAGTACGACCACCCGCTGGCCAATCAGGTTTTTTTCAACGAGGTCGCGGCAAACAACCGGCTGACGGGCGACTGGATTGAGCTTTTCAACCAGTCAAAAAACGCGGTCGATGTGCGCGGCTGGGTGATTTCAGACGGGAAGCACGAGTTTGTCATTCCACAAAAAACGGTGGAGCCGGGCGGCTTTTTGGTTGTCTGCGAAAACCTCGCGACGTTTCAAAAAGCATTCCCGGGCGTGCGCAACGCGGTCGGAGACCTCGGCTTCGGTTTGGACAAAATGGAGGAAGACCTGCTCCTCTTCGCGGCCGACGGCGGCTCGATTGACAGCGCATCCTACAAGGTTTTGCCGCTCGACGAGGTCTGCTCGATAGACTTGCTGCTGCCGAAACTCGACAACGGCAACCCCGAAAACTGGCGGCAACGGGCGGGCGCAGGCTCGCCGGGCGCGGCCAACCCGTTCTATCTGGCGACTGTCGCTGCGGAGAAGAAGGAGCTTTGGACGCGTGTTGGGATGGTCGTGGCGATGCTCTTGGTGGCGTTCGCGGCAATCGGCTGGCAGCGGAGAAGGGCGGCTTCGTCCTGAAAAATTTTCCCCAAAAAGAAAAAAACAGCGGTGGGCAACCCGCCCTAAATTGACCGCCGTACAGGCGGATACTTTTAAAGAACACTTTTCAATCAAGTCCACAAACAGCTTTTTATGCAAAAAACGCTCTTGTCGGTGGCCGTTGTGGCCGCCATACTCCTCGCCGCCTGCGGTGGCAAAGAAAGCCCCATCCCGGCCGTCGATTGCACGGGGGTCTCGCCGACCTACACCAACGCCGTTAAGGACATTTTCGACAACAGTTGCGCCACCGGCGGCTGCCACGACGCCGCGACGAAGGAGAGCGGCTACGACCTCTCCGACTATGCCGGGTCGAAGGCTGCTTCGACAAAGGACAACCTGCTCGGCTCCATCAACCACACGAGTGGTTTCGAGGCCATGCCGAAAGGCTCGGCTAAGCTCTCCGACGCCGAGATCAAGATCATCACCTGCTGGGTCGACAGCGGTGCGCCCCAGTGACCAAGATCAACTCGTTCATTTTGAAACTCATGGCCGCTCCCGCTCCCACACTGCGGGGGCGGTCATTTTTTTGCGGCGAAAGCTTTCCCGATTTTTCGTTTTCAATTCCATTTTTATGAAAAAACAATTTACCACCGCGCTTTTTGCGCTCTTCCTGACTGGGCACCTTTTCTCCCAAAACCCGCCCGCCGGCGGTTCGATGCTCGACATGCTGGGCGACGACAGCGAAACACAGTACGCGGTCAACGCCTTCAAGGGCATCCGAGTCATCAACGGCGCCTCGATGGAGATGCTCGCCCCGGGGACGATGGACTTTCGCATCCTCCACCGTTTCGGCTGGGTCTATCGCGACAACCCCTTCCAATCGACAAAACAGAACTTGCACGACGCCTTTGTCAGCTTCTACGGCCTCGACCAGGCGTCGATGCGCATGAGCTTCGACTTCGGCATCACTAAGAACTTCCAGGCGGGCATCGGCCGCTCGGTCAACTATAAGGAAGTGGACGCAAGCCTAAAGTACCGGCTCCTCTGGCAATCAAAAGGTAAGCGGGTGATGCCGGTCTCGGTTGTTGCACTCGCTGGTGCCACTCGGAAGGGCGAACCGGGCCTTGCAGACAGCCTGCGCTACGCTTATTGGGGCCAACTGCTCATTGGGCGGAAGTTCAATGAGAATTTTTCGCTGCAACTGGCCCCGATTTTCCTGCACCAGGCAGAGGTCTCGGTCGAGGGCTTTCCGAAGGATTTGTTCACCACAGCCATCGGCGCCCGCTACAAAATCACCAAGCGCATGGCCATTGTGGCTGAATACGGGCTGGAATTTCGCGACAACTTCAACTCGCTCAACAAGAACCCGCTGGCAATCGGCCTCGACATCGAGACGGGAGGCCATGTATTCCAGCTCCATTTCTCCAACTCGGAGGGCATGAACGAGCGCAGCTACCTCGGAGACGAGAACACCCGCTGGGAAAAGGCCGAGGTGCGCTTCGGCTTCAACCTGTCGCGGATTTTTCAGTTGAAAAAACAGGATATTGGGTACAAAGGGTGACCTGACGGGAGTTCGTCGGCCGGGGCCAATTTGTTGATTTTCAGCAAGTTGGCCCTTTTTGTTGGAACAACCTTGAAAGGTGGAAGTCCTCTTTCACAGCCATCGCCGCCCGAAGCTCGGCCGACTTGTCGGAATGCCCGGCGAGGTGGAGCATCCCGTGAACCATCACCCGGCAAAGTTCGTGCTGAAAGCTGGTGCCGACCATCGCGGCGTTTTCGCGGACGCGGTCGGAGGAGATGAACACGTCGCCCTCGATTTTTCGCTCTGAATATGGGAAGGTGATGACATCGGTGTAATCGTCGTGGGCGAGGTGCTCGAGGTTGATTTTGTGGAGGCCCTCGTCGTCAAGGAAGATAAAGTTGACCTCGCCGAGCGGCTTTTTTTCGAACTCGCAAATGTCGGCGAGCCAGTCGGAGACGGCCTGTTCCGACTCGATTTCAAAAGAAACGCCCTCAAAATGGAAGGAAACGCCCGGCTCCATGGCCTCATCGGGCAGCTCGGGGAAGCTCACAGCTTCCACTTCATTTCGACGGTGGAGCCGCCATTCTTGAACGAGCACTTGTCAGAGCATGCTTTCATTAGGAAGACGCCGCGCCCACCGCACTCCTCGATGCGCTCAGGGGAGGTCGGGTCGGGCAATCGGGTGTGGTCGAAGCCCTTGCCCTCGTCAGAGACGGAGAAAGAGATGGAGCCGCGCTGTTTTTTCAGCGAGATGCGGACGCTTTTGGAAGCGTCGCCCCGGTTGCCGTGCATGATGGCGTTGACGACGGCCTCGGTGAGGCTCTAAAGGATGTTGCCCTGCTGGTCGGGAGTAAGGTTGAACTTTTCAGCGACCCGGCCCACGAGCGGTTCAACGTGGGCAATGTTCTCGGGGTCAGAGGGGAGGGCCAGGATTGTGTCTTTCTCGCTCATCCAAAGAGAGATTTTGATTGAATTTTAGTCAGAAGTTCCTACTTGTCCTTCGGATTAAAACCTGTCTTTCCAGACTTTTCAAGATTTAAAAAGTAACTCGGAAAGGGATGTAAGCGGCTCTGATTAAAACCAGAAACAGGGGGATTAGAGCAATGCAACGAACGGCAGTCGACAGGACATGTTCACGGGATAAGACGAAAAACGCTGCAATATATGGGGCGAAAAATCGGCTTGTCAAGCCCGCACGGGCAGATTTCTACCAAATTCGCAGTATAGGAGGCAGATTGCGGCTTTCACGCTCGTCCGTCCCCGGCATTGAGCAATCGGCGTTCCAGTTTCAACATTCAAAATGCGGCATTGCCCGGCGTGCGCGGAAAGGGAATCGCGTCGCGGATGTTCCCCATCCCCGTGACGAAGACCACCAGCCGCTCGAACCCGAGGCCAAAACCCGCGTGCGGACAAGTCAAGTGCTGGCGCGTGTCGGAGTACAGTAAAGCTCCTCATGCGGGATGTGCATGGCGGTCATGCAGTCGCCCAGGACATCGTGGCGCTCCTGCAGTACCGACGATTTCGCCCAATGCCGGGAAAAGGTCTCTCAACCCGGACGGATATTGTTGTCGTCGATACGTAAAGGCCTTTATGGCGACCGGGTGATCAGACGGGATGACCGGCTTTTGAACTCTTTTTCACCAAAGCCGCTCATTGCTCCTCTGCAAGTCCGTCCCCAGCCCTTCAGCGGGAGACTGCGGGCTTTACGCTACCTTCGGCGAGTTCATCAATGTCGATATCGGTGGGAAGGGCCGCTGAGATGGGTTTTGAGCCACGAAACAGGCTTTTCGAACGGCAGCATCGGAACGCGCTGTCCTGCGGGGTTGTTTTCCCTCCTCCGGCAGGCGGTCTTCGAGGATTTTCAAGTCCTCCGGGCAATGCTCCATCGCGTAGCCGATGACGTATTTGAGCATGGCCTCGGCGAGGTCCATGTTGTCGGTCAAATCGGCGAAGGCCACCTCCGGCTCAATCATCCAAAACTCGGCGAGGTGGCGCGTCGTGTTGGAGTTCTCCGCCCGGAACGTCGGGCCGAAGGTGTAGACCTCGCCCAGCGCGAGCGCACCCAGTTCCGCCTCGAGCTGGCCGCTGACGGTCAGGTTGGTCGGGCGGCCGAAGAAGTCTTTTTTGAAGTCGATTTTACCGTCCTCGCCTCGCGGCGGGTTCTCCGGGTCGAGGACGGAGACGCGGAACATCTCGCCCGCGCCCTCTGCGTCGCTCGCCGTGATGACGGGCGTGTGGAGGTAGAAAAAGCCCCGGTCGTTGAAAAATTTATGGATGGCGAATGCCAGCGCGTGGCGGATGCGCAGCACGGCCCCGAAGGTGTTGGTGCGCGGCCGCAGGTGGGCGTTGTCGCGCAGGAACTCCATCGAGTGCTTTTTGGGCTGCATCGGGTAGTCGTCGAGGGGGCATTCGCCGAAGACCGTGACATCGGAGGCGACGACCTCGATTTTCTGCCCCTTGCCGAGCGACTCGACGACGGTGCCGGTGGCCCCGATTGCCGCGCCGTAGCCGATTTTCTTGAAAACAGCCTCGTCGATTTCGTCCTGCTTGACGACGACTTGAACGTTAGCGGGCGTCGAGCCGTCGTTCAGGGCGATGAACTGGTTGTTGCGGAAGGCCTTCACCCAGCCCATCACAGTGACGGACTGGCCGACGAGTTCTTCGCGGAGGAGGGTGGCGATTTTTGTGCGCTTCATCTGTTGTTGAATTTCTAGTTCAAGTACAATTTCAAACCCAAAGTTTGGGCAAAAGAGAACCCTGTGAGCGAACGCATCGCCCACAGGGTCAGCCTTTCCGCCTCGGTCGGCGGCTCAATAGTTCTTCTTCTTCGCTGCGCGGATGACCGATTGCTTCGGCCGGGTCTTGCCGTAGCTGGCCCGCCAGATTTTGCCGCGCTTCGAGCGCTTGTCGCCTTTTCCCATTTCTTGTGGAGATTTTGTTGTTGTTGATGATGCCCCTTTCGGGAGGGCAAAGGTGGGAATTTTCCCGCCGTTCAGCCAGCCGAGCGCAGGATTTCTTTGGTTTGAATGCAGCTGCATACCGTTGCTTTGTTCCCCAATCGAAGCGAACATGACCGCCAACCAGCACAGAATCTTGATCGTCGAGGACGAGGCCAAACTTGGGAACAGCATCCAAAAGGAGCTTTCCGAGAACGGCTTCGACGCTGCCCTCGCCTTCGACGGGCAGATGGGCGAGCGGCTATTCCACAACCAGCCCTTCGACCTGCTGCTGCTCGACATCAACCTGCCCGTCGTCAACGGACTAGAACTCTGCCGTCGCATCCGAACTGTCAACAAGGAGGTGCCCATTATCATGCTCACCGCACTCGGGCAGATGGACGACAAGCTCCTCGGCTTCTCTGTCGGCGCTGACGACTATATTGTGAAGCCGTTCCACCTCGCAGAATTGCTGGCCCGCGTGAAGGTCTTTTTGAAAAGAAACCAGGTCTTCCGCCCGCCCGCGCCCGTCCAAATCGCCGTTGGCGGCATCGAAATCGACCTCGAAAGCAAGACCGTCGCTCGCGAGGGCATGGTCATCCCGCTCACCGCGAAGGAGTTTGGCCTGCTTGTTTTGCTGGCGAAGTCGCCAGGCCGCGTCTTTTCAAAACAAGAGATAGCCGAGAAGGTCTGGGACATGGACTTCGACACCGGCACCAACACCATCGAGGTCTACATCAGCTTCCTGCGCAACAAAATCGACAAGCCGTTCGCCAAAAAGCTCATCCACACGAAGCCCGGCTTCGGCTACCACCTCTCGGAGAACCCATGACGCTTCGCACGAAATTCGCCTTCTGGTTCGCCGCGCTCGTGTCGGCGGTGCTGTTT
>JBGAWE010000266.1:0-5404 GCA_044227705.1 Saprospiraceae bacterium | reverse complement strand
ACGGCCGATGTTCTCGTTGAGCTACATTCGCCCGACAATAGCCTGTTTTTATGCGAAGCTTCTATTGGCTGCTGCCTGTTTTCCTGCTTTTACAAAACTGCAAGTCCAAAAAGGACAGCCAGCCAAGTGGCCAGACAGGTCTGCCGAACACACCCGTCGAGGTGGTCAAAAAATGGCAGGAGGCGCAGGATTCACGACAGTTCGACGTTGCCAGAAACCTCTCGACAGAGCGGGCGCGCAAGTTCATCGATCTCGGCGCGCAGTTGATGAGCGACCCTGAAATGGCCGACGCCGCGCTGCCGGTGACGGCCTTGCAGGGCCTGTCGTGCCGGATGAAAAACGACACATGCGCCGTCTGCACTTTTTTCACAGAGGAGGACGGTGAGCGGCTCAACGACAGCCTTTTGCTCTTGAAGATCAAGGGGCAATGGCTCGTCGACCTGCCGGACGACGACGTTCACGGCGACTTGAACGACGGGGAGCCGAGCGAGCTGCTCTTTCCAGAGGACTCGATTGAGCAGTGATTTGATTCGCCCTGACTCGTTGATTGTCAACAAAAAAGGCAGACGCGGCCGTCGCCACTTCTGCCTTTTCAATTTCAGAAAGAACCGTCTCCTACCGGTCGACGGCATCGGCCGCCATGTCGATCTCGATTGGGTTGGCCACGTCGATGACTTTGCTCTGCAAAACCTCGACCTGCCCGTTGAACGAGGCCTTGAGAACGACCGTTTTCGCCGCCGGCCAGATAGGTGCGATGCCTTGAGGCCGCGCACAGGCTCCTGATGCCGTCGCCGTAGTTGATGATGAACTCGGCCCTTTCAGCTCGGCAAAGGTGAACTCGGTGGGCAGCAGAGCCTCGGCGACGTCGATGTTGAGGCCGAGGTAATTCCGGTCGGGCCGTTGCGGAGCCGCGGCCTCCACCTTCGGCACGATGTTCTCGATGGCGGGCTGGGGAGCCGGGGCCAAGACGGTTATGCCGGTGCGCAGCGACTCGTCGGGTTTGTTGAAAAGATAGAGGGACGAGGGGCGCCGCCGATGCTGATTCCAAGCATCAGCCAAGTCATAAACTTGTTCTCACGAGGCGTGTCGTTTTGGCTGGTGGGGATTAGAACAGGTGCGATACCGTTGTGCATGGTAAAAAATTTAGTGTTTCGAAAGAAGAACCAAAGTGGTGGGCTTCCCGGATTAAATGCCTGTCGGAGGTGACTTAAAGTCACCAAAAATCTTGCCGAGGCTTGTTAAAAGACAGGAAAAAACGGGAGGCGGGTGCAATGTTCTGGATTATGACCGAGGCGGATTAAAAAGGAAAACCGGGGGCAAGTTGTGGTCGCTTGATGAAAAAGCAAAACTTGCCGAGGCCCGATGACACAAAAAATGGTAGGGAAAAAACCTGATGCGCGGAGGCCGAAAAAATCAAGGAGCGAGCGGTGTCGCGTCCATAGTCGTGTGTTTTGATGGTGCAAGGGTACGACGGGCTTTCGAATTACAAAAAATCGAATTCGTATAACCGCCCAACATTTTCCCCACAGCGTTTTCCACCGCCGTCGGTCATTTTGCCCTTGGCATGACGAGCCAAACCTTTGTCCAGTCGTTGGCTCGTGCGGCGAGCGAAAATGGATGCCCCATGCCGCAGTACAGATCGAAGCGGTGCGTGCCTTGAATTCCACCGCCGACGTCTTGCGCGAGCATCAGGTGAAAATTGGAGGAGCCGTCTGGGGCTTTCATCTCCACCAAAAGGCAGGCCCCGAGCGGCACGATGTCGGGATCTACAGAGAGCGATACCGCCTCCGTGAGCTGCTCGACCATCGCGCCGGTCGGGTTGCCACTCATGGGCTTGAAGAAGACGTAGTTGAACTCGTCGCGCCCTTTTTCCTCCGATTCGGAGCGGCCGCTGCGGTTCGTCCCGTCCCAGCCGATGAGCTGCGTGCGGCCGTCGGGGAAGCGCAGGTAGCAGGATCCTTGCATCTGGATGGTGCGCAGTTCGGCCTCGCTGCGCAGCCAGCCGACCTCCAGTTTTTTGCCGGAAAGTGCCCCTTTTTTGATGGCCGACCGGCTGGGCAGTTCGCCCTCCGGGCTTCTGTAAATCGGCGTGACGAACCGGCCGTTCCTTCCTGTCGAGGCCTCCATCACCGGCGTGAAATAGCCCGTAAACTGCACCAAATCGTCCTCTTTACGAGTGTTGATTTGATAGAACTCGAAATGCTCGCCGAGGAAAAGCGGGGTGAGGCAGGCCGCTCCCTGCATCGAGTACAAGACCGTCAAAAGGTCGCGCTCGGTGACGCGCTGGGACGAGGCGGGGTGGCTGGCCTTTACAGTGCCGGGCAAAAAATCGACATGCGGCCGACGGCCTCCCGGAAACCTGCCTCCGTCTTGACGACCGGCAGCGGGTCGGGCGCCCATTTTTTGAAATACTGGCCCAGCTTCCGGCCGCCAGAGTTGGCTGCGCTCTGCGGGTTCGTCCCGAAGGGAACGGACGTGCTGTCTGTCGGTCTGTTTTGACAGGCCACAAAAGAGAAAAGAAGCGCCGTAGCGGCGTCATAATCGCAACGTCTGGCCCCATATCTCCAGGCGCTGTGGTGGAAACCAGTCCGCCGCCTCCCCCAAAAAGTTTTCCCCGAGGGTGTCAATAATTAGTCCCTCGGATGGTCGGCCGCCAGGACGGGAACTGCTTTTCTAGCCACCATGCGATGGGGTAGGGCAGCATGATGAGGAATCCGCCTACGGCCGCGTCAAGAAAAATGGTTGCCAGTCAACACGATGACCGTCAGCACGAACAGCGGGTAGAGCGGGATGATGACGCGCAGCCACTTGATTTCGTGCAGCGTCATGATGGCGATGGCGATGAGCAGCGAGTTGCCGAAGTGCATCGACGGCATCGCCGCGTACTGGTTGAACAGCTTGGAGAGGTTGCCCTTGTAGAGGTTGACGTCGCTGATTTTCAATAAAGTGTCGACGAAGCCGAGGTCGCCCAGCATCCTCGGCGGCGCGCACGGGAACCAGACGAAGATGAAGATGGTGATGATGTTCGACACCAAGAACATGTTGCGGATATCGAACCTGTAGTCGCTGTTGCGGCGGTGGAAAGCCGAAGAAGATGATGGTCGTCAGGAGGAATTGCAGATTGATGTATGTCCAGTTGAGGATTTTGACGGAGTCGACGTGGCCGAGAAACCATTGCTGGATTGGGATTTCCCAAAATATGCCGAGCTGCTTTTCCCAATCGACGACTCGGTAGGCGTTTGCGAAGGCGGTCGACTCGTCGCCGATGGCCATCGCACGCGAGTATTTGTACGTCAAAAGAAAGATCCCGAAGAACAAAAGCTCGCGGAAGCCCGACCCGCGCTTGAGCGACGGGGTGAGCTGCTGGAGGGTGGTCACGCCGTCGGCCTTGCTCTGGCTGGCGGCCCGCCAGGCGTAAAAGACCATGATGGAAATGAGGGTGGCGAGGCTCAAGAGGTTCATGCGCGTCGAGGAATTGGTGGATGATTTTATCAAAAACAGGCGGGCGAAGGTAGAATCATACCGCCCGCCTCATCCGCCCGCCGAGTTTTTTGGAAAACTCAAACCGGCCCCGTGACCGACCGCGCCCAGTCCGCGAAAGCTTGGTTTGCCTCCGCCCGAAAGCAGAGGACGCACGGCGTTTCATAGGGGTGAAGCTCCTCGGCGCGCGCCCGCGCCCGGTCGGCCAGCTCGGCGGGGGTTTTCATGACGAGAATCTGTTCTGCATCTTTCTGAATCGCGCCTTTCCAAAAAAAGGAACTGCTCGCCGCGAAGTGGTTGCCGCAGGCGACGAGCCGCTCGGCGAGCAATTGGTCGAGGAGGTTTTGGGCGACTGGCGCGTCGGGGCAGGGGACGTAGAGGATGGAAATCGGCATGGCAAAAATTCAAATCCCCATCTCCTCCGATCGGGCGGCGGGCGAGGCCTCATGGTCGGTGAACTCCCCGGCAAGAAACTTGAAATGCGCCGTCACCCCGATCATCGCCGCGTTGTCGGTGCAGTACTCGAAGCGGGGGATGAAGGTCTGCCAGCCCTCCTTTTCGCCCGCCTCGACAAGGGCCGCCCGCAGCCCGCTGTTGGCCGAGACGCCGCCCGCGATGGCCGCCTGCCGGATGCCCGTCTCGCGGGCCGCGCGCCGCAGCTTTTTCATCAAAATCCCGATGATGGTCGACTGGATGGAGGCGCAGAGGTCGGGCAGGTTCTTCTCGACAAAGTTGGAATCGAGCCGGCTTTCCTTTTGCAAAAAGTAGAGAATGGAGGTTTTTAGCCCCGAAAAGCTGAAGTCCAGCCCCGGAATCGCCGGTTCGGGAAATTTGAAAACGGGGCTGCCGAGCTTGGCCAGCTTGTCGATTTCAGGCCCGGCGGGATAGCCGAGGCCGAGGAGTTTACCGCTTTTGTCAAAACACTCGCCGGCCGCGTCGTCGAGCGTCTGGCCGAGTATGGTCATCGAGAGCGGCGCATCGACGCGGACGATTTGCGTGTGGCCGCCCGAGACCGTCAGGCAGAGGAACGGGAAACCCGGCTTCGGCTCCTCCGCGAAGTGCGCGAGGACGTGCGACGTCATGTGGTTGACCTCGATGAGTGGCAAGCCGAGGGCGAGGGCGAAGCCTTTTGCGAAAGAGACGCCCGTCAGCAGCGAGCCGATGAGGCCGGGGCCTCGGGTAAAGGCGACGGCCGTGATTTCTTTTTGGGACACCCCCGCCTTTTTCAACGCCAAATCGACGGTCGGGACAAGGTTCCGCTGGTGCGCCCGCGAGGCGATTTCGGGCACAACGCCGCCGTATTGGCGATGGACCTCTTGCCCGGCCGTGACGTTCGATAGAACCACACCGTCGCGCAGGATGGCGGCGGAGGTGTCGTCGCAGGATGACTCGATGGCGAGGATGGTGATGGGCATCGTGGATTTTTATCGGGCAAAGAAATAACCGGGTTTCACAAGGATTTACAAGATTCGACACGGATTGCCCTGTTCATCCATATCGAATCCATCAAACCCGTGTGCCATAAATTCTAATTTTGGGGCCGGGTTTCCCCACTCACCGGTTTCGAAATTTTCCCATGAAAAAAGAACTGTTCACTCTCACCATCTGCTTGGCCCAATTCGCCATAGCTTTTTCCCAAATCAAAACCCACTCAACAACCCTCCCGGTCGCCATTTGCAATCCAAACCCGCAGGCTGCCATCGGCGCGGGACAGGCCCAAATTGCCGCCGCCGACCTCGACCTCGGCAGTTTCGACCCGTTTGGGCAGCCCGTTTTTTTCAAAATCAGAAAGGCGGCAAACCTCGGCGGCCCGTTTGCCGACTCGCTCCAATTCGGCTGCGACGAGGTCGGATCGGCGGTCGGCGTAGTCTTGCGGGTGTACGACCTTTGGCCGGGCGCGGGCGAGGTGACTGACACCGCCTTC
>JBGAWE010000265.1:0-5652 GCA_044227705.1 Saprospiraceae bacterium | reverse complement strand
ACGGGTTGACCTCAATCGAGTCGACCGGGATTTCAGCCACATTGGAGGAAAGCTCGCGGACGACCTCCGCCTTGTCCTCGGCGATGGCCGTCTCCATCGCGGCAGGGGTGGTGAGGAGGGCGCGGATTCCTTTGCCGAAATCGGCTTTTTTAAGCTGTTTGCTCATGCTTGCTTCTCAGTTCAGGTTTCTCTTCAAAAACTCGTCAGCGAGGTTGATATAGTTGGTTGCGCCCTTGCTCGCCGCGTCGTACATGACGACCGGCTGGTGCTGCATCGGGGCCTCGGCGATGCGGCTGTTTCGGTGGATGATGGTTTCGTAGACATAATCCGTCGAGCTTTCCCGCACCTCGCCGACGATGGCGTTCGCCAACCGCAGGCGGCTGTCGTACATAGAAATCACCAACCCGTCGATGGTCAGTTTTGGGTTCAAACCGGCTTTCACCATGCTGATGGTGTTCTTCAATTTCACCAAACCCTCGAAAGAGAACATCTCGCACTGCACCGGGATGAGAATCGTGTCGGCTGCCACGAGCGCGTTGACGGTGATGAGGCCGAGCGAGGGGAGGCAGTCGATGAAGATGAAGTCGAAGTCCGGCCGCAGCTTCTGCACGATTTCGCGCAGGACGTACTCGCGGCGGTTGCGCCCGGCCAGTTCGAGTTCCGCGCCGACGAGGTTGATGTGCGACGGGATGATGAACAGGTTCGGCGTGTCCGTCTCGACGACGGCGGCCTTCGGGTCGGCGCCGTTGACCAGCAGGTCGTAGGTCGTCGGCGTGTCGTCGTCGGCGAAGACGTTGACGCCCGATGAGGCGTTTGCCTGCGGGTCGGCGTCGATGATGAGCACCTTCTTGTCCAGCACCGCGATGCTGGCGGCAAGGTTGATGGCCGTGGTTGTCTTTCCGACGCCGCCCTTTTGGTTGGCTATGGTGATGATTTTGCCCATGTGGATGAGTTTTCTGGTGGGGCCTTTTTTCAAAAAGTGGGCGAAAGTAGAAATTCAAATCCCGCCGCTCGGCCGTCTGTTGGGATTTTGGGGAGAAAAACTCATTCACTCAACACCTGCTCCCAGACCTGTTTCCCCGTCGTGTCGAAAAGTCGGATGGTGCAGACGCGCTTCTTTCTTTTTCCTGAAAATGCGAGGGTGCAAAAGTTGTGGCTGTCGAACATCGTCCCCTCGATGCGCAACGGGTTCACGTCTACGGGGTTTTTGTAGCTCCCGGCGGTCAGGGAAGAGGCGGTCAGGTCGAATACGGTCGTCCCACTCGGCCCCGTCCATTTTGACATTTCCGAGAAATGCCGGTCGCCGGTCAGGAAGATGACGCCCCCGATTTTTTCCCGGTCGATGAAGTTGAGGATGGTGTCGCGCTCTGCCGCGGCGAGGTTGGCGAAGGTCTCGTATTTCTGAAAAGGGTTCAGGAACTGGCCGCCGATGCAGACCAGCTTGAAAGGCGCGTGGCTCGCCGCAAGGGATTCGCAGAGCCATTGGCGCTGCTCTTTTCCGAGAATTGTTCGTTCGCAAGACCCGCAGTCGTTCGGTGCGCGCCACCAACGGTCGTCGCAGAGAAAAATGTCGACATCCCCCATTTGAAAAAAGGAGGTGATTCCCTCCCCGTTTCTCCCGAAAGTCGGGTTCCCCCAAAAGCACTCGAAGGCATGGCGTGTCTTTTCCTTCGGGGCGAAGGTCCTGTCGCCGTCGTTCGGGCCATATTCATGGTCGTCCCAAATCGCGAGGTGCGGACACGCGGCCAGGAGCGGCTGCAACTCGGGGAGGGAGCGCGTGTGCGTGTACCGGTGGGCGATGCCCGTCCATGTGTAAAAATCCGGCTCGCGCAGATAGGCGTTGTCGCCGAGCCAGAGCATGAGGTCGGGCTTCTTCTCGTAAATCGACTGGAAAATGCCGTATTCTGAGCCGTATGGCTTGCCGGGGCGGTCGTATTGCTCCTCGTTGATGTAGGCACAGGAGCCGGCGGCGATGGTGAACTCGGGCGGCTCCGTCCGGTATTGCCACAGTTTTTGGGTTCGGAAGAGCGTGGGGTAGGGCCGGTCTGCCGCCTTACCGTTCAGCTTGATTTGGTAAAAATAAGTGCGGCCTGGCTCCACCTCATCGGCGATGAGCTTGGCGGTATAGGCGTCCTTTTTCGCAGTTTGGACGAGGTCGGAGAAGTGTTTTTTGGCCGTTTCCGTTGAGTCCCAGTAGACCAACTGGGCTGTGGCTGGGCCGGTCGTCTGCACCCAGACGAGTGCCTCTTTCATGTCGACATAGCCGAGCATCGGGCCGGACTGCAGAAGGTTCTTTTGAGAGAAACACGGGCTTATTGCCCCAAAAATCAGGAACGGGAGGAGGTTGCGCATGGTCAGTTTTTGAAAAACAAAGGCACAATCCGCCGGGGAGTTTGGCAAGGCCGCGACCGCTTTTTTTCGGTTAATTCTATTCTCAATCATTCTTTCAGGCGAAAAACCAGGCTGGATACGCACCAGAAACAGAGCTTCGGGACACAACTACATTCGCCTCCACAATTCATTCAGCACAATGACCAACTTGCTTCGACTCGTTCCCGCCGTCTTCTTTCTCCTTTTCAGCATTCCCAGTTTCGTTTTGGGGCAAAACCCCGTCGCGCCGACCGATGCCGCAACACGGTTAGCCGGTTTCGAGACTCGAAAAACCCTTTCCGAGACCAGCCTCGGAAAGAACCTCAAGCCGCGCAGCATTGGTCCGAGCATTTTCAGCTGCCGCGTGACCGACATCGACGTCAATCCAAGCGACCCGACGCAGTTTTATGTCGCCTACGCCAGCGGCGGGCTGTGGAAAACGGAGTCCAACGGCTCGGACTTCACCCCGATTTTCGACCACGAAGCGGTGATGACAATAGGCGACGTCGCGGCTGATTGGAAGCGCAACATCATCTGGGTAGGGACGGGCGAGGCCAACTCATCGAGGTCTTCTTATGCGGGCGCCGGGATCTACCGCTCGGCCGACGGCGGCAAGACCTGGGAAAACAGGGGCTTGCACGATTCGCACCACATTGGCCGTGTGCTGCTGAACCCTGACAACCCGGACGAGGTGATGGTCGCGGCCGTCGGCCACCTTTATTCGCCTTCGCGCGAGCGCGGTGTGTTCAAGACATCCGACGGCGGGAAAACTTGGCGCAACACACTTTTCGTCAACGACAGCACCGGGGCCATCGACCTCGTGCGCGACCCGGCGAATCCCCAAATCCTCTGGGCCGCGATGTGGCAGCGCGCGCGGCGTTGCTGGTATTTCAGTGGCTGCGGCGAAGGCTCCGGCATTTACAAGAGCACGGACGGCGGCGAGCATTGGTCGCTCGTCAGCGGCGGCTCGTCGGGATTCCCGAAGGGCGAGAAAATCGGGCGGATTGGCATCGATGTTTTTTCGGGGAATGGGAAGACCGTGCTGTATGCCGCGCTCGACAACCAGACGCCGGTCGTCAAAAAGGAAGAGGTTGAAGAGGAAAAGGACGCCCTCAAGAAGGAGGATTTTAAGAGCATCTCGCTCGAGGGCCTGCTTGCGCTCGACGACGAGAAGCTCAACGATTTCCTGCGCAAGAATGATTTTCCCGAGAAGTACGACGCGAAAAAGGTCAAGGCCGGGGCGAAATCGGGCAAATGGAAGCCGACGGCCATCTTCGACTACCTCGACGCGGGCGACGACGGGTTTCAGAACACTTCGATCGTGGGCCTCGAAATCTATCGCAGCGACGACGGCGGTGTCTCTTGGAAAAGGACGCACGAGAAAAACCTCGACGGCGTGGTGAGCACCTACGGCTACTACTTTGGCGTGGTGCGCGTCGCGCCTTTTGATGAGAATCAGGTCTACACCATGGGCGTGCCGCTCATCAAAAGTGCCGACGGAGGCAAGTCTTGGAAGTCGCTCGAGGATGAAAACGTGCACGGCGACCATCATTTCATCTGGATTGACCCCAATCGGCCGGGCCACCTCATCAATGGAAACGACGGCGGCGTCAACGTCAGCTACGACGACGGGAAGACGTGGTTCAAGTGCAATTCCCCGGCCGTCGGCCAGTTCTATTCTGTCAACGTCGACGACGCGGAGCCGTACAACGTCTACGGCGGCGTGCAGGACAACGGTGTTTGGACCGGCAGCTCCCGCTCGGAGGTCAACCGCGAGTGGCACGGCTCGGGGAAGAACCCCTACAATTTCATCTTCGGCGGCGACGGGATGCAGGTCATGGTCGACCCGAGGGACAACACGACGTGCTACGCCGGGTCGCAGTTTGGCCAGTATTCGCGCATCAACAAAAAGACCCGTGAGCAAGAGCCGATCACGCCCGTCCACGATTTGGGCGAAAAACCCCTGCGTTGGAACTGGCAGACCCCTATTTGGCTCTCGCGCCACAACCCGGACGTGCTCTACATGGGCGCGAACAGGCTCTATCGCAGCCTTGACAAGGGTGAAAACTGGGAGGCCATCAGCCCCGACCTCACCGGCGGCGGGCGCAAGGGCAATGTGCCTTACGGGACGCTCACGTCCATCCACGAATCGCCTTTGAAGTTTGGGCTGCTCTACACGGGCAGCGACGATGGGAAGATTTTCTGCTCTAAAGACGGCGGGGAAAACTGGAAGGATGTCTCGTCCGGCCTGCCGAAGGATTTGTGGGTGAGCCGGGTCTGGGCGAGTTTTCATGAGAAGAACAGAGTTTACGCCTCGCTCAACGGTTACCGGTGGGACGACTTTTCGGCGTATCTCTATGCCTCCGACGACAACGGCGAAACTTGGAAGCCCATCGGCGCGAACCTGCCGCCCGAGCCGATAAACGTGGTGAAGGAAGACCCAGAAAACTCGGATTTGCTGTTTGTCGGCACCGACCACGCGGTTTATTTCAGTCTCGACCGGGGGCAACGCTTTCAAAAACTGGCTGCCAGCTTTGCCGCAGTGCCTGTCCATGATTTGGTGATTCAACCAAAGGCGCACGAAATGGTCATCGGGACGCACGGCCGGTCTCTCTATGTGCAGCCCATCGGTTTTTTGGAAAAAATGACGGCTGAAAACTTGCAAGCGGAGCTGGTCATCAACGACATCCCAAAGAAAAGGTGGTCGGGCGGTTGGGGCAAGATTCCGAGGTATCAAGATTTGAAAGAACCGGAACTGCCCATTGTGTTCTACTCGAAAACCGCTCGGGAAATCAACTATTCCATCAAAACAAAGGGCGGTTCGGTCGTGAAACGAGGCACCGTCAGAGCCGACGCGGGGGTGAACACGCTGGTCTACAACCTCGACTTCGACGAAAAGCAAAAAGGCGAGCTTGAAAAGGAACTCAACGCCCCGCCGACGGACGGAAAAAAGAGCGAAAAGAAAGCCGAGAAGCAAAAGGAGAAGCCCATTGAGTTAAAAAAGGGCGAGAACGGGAAGTTTTATCTCCCGAGAGGGACTTACAGCATTGAGTTTGACGTGAACGGCAAGATGGTCTCACAGGAATTCTCGCTGGAAGGATCCCGAGGCGCACAAGAGCCGGGAACAAGCGAAGAAAGGGACTGACCGCATCGCAGGCGCGTGCCGCACGATTTGATGTTGGGCGATCCAGCACCGTGCCCGTGGTTGGGCCGGCCTCGCCGGCGGCAGCGACACAAACGCCCCGACAAAGCCTCCCAACAGCAGCTCCACCGTCTTTTCTT
>JBGAWE010000008.1:0-46003 GCA_044227705.1 Saprospiraceae bacterium | reverse complement strand
ACTGCAATCGTGGATGGCGGAACAGCGAGCTACACGTTCATTTGGTCAAACGGGCAAACCACAGAAAGCATCGACAGTCTCGCCCCTGGCCAATATTCGGTCACGGCGACCGATGCGAACGGCTGCTCGGCCTCGGCGACGACCGTTGTAGGTGTCGCGCCCTGCCAAATCTCGCTCGACGGCACGGCCACCGACGCGCTCTGCAACGGCTCTGCCGACGGCTCGGTTTCCATCCAAGCTCTCCATGAGAGCGGCACCGTCAATTTCCTATGGTCGAACGGGCAGACAAGCCAGCAAATCAGCGGCCTCGCGGCGGGCAATTACACGGTGACGGCGACGGACGAGCTGGGCTGTTCTTTCTCAACAACCTTCACCATCGGGCAGCCCGCGCCGCTCACGGCGACGCTCTCGCACGGTGATGTTCAATGCCCGGCCGACCTGACAGGTTGGGCCGCCATAGACCCTTCGGGCGGGACGGCGGGCTACACATTTTTGTGGGAAAACGACTTCACCACGCCCGTCGTTTCGGGTCTCGGGGCGGGCATCTACGCCGTCGAGGTGACGGACGCGCACGGCTGTTCGGCCAGTTTTTCGGTTGAAATCAAGTCGAAAGACCTTTTGTCGCCGGTGGTTTTGCTGAAAAACTTGGTCATCCCCATTGACGCAAACGGGAAGGCGGTGCTCGGCCCGAAGCAATTCGACGACGGCTCGACGGACAACTGCGGCATCGTCAAATGGACAATCGAACCGCCCTTTTTCGACTGCGAACAGCTCGGGCCGCACGACGTGACCGTGACCGCCACCGACGGCGCGGGCAACTCGACCTCGGCCACCGCACAGGCGACGGTCGTCGACGAGATGCCGCCCGTCTTGACCTGCCCGGTCGACCGCGAGGCGTGGTGGTGCAGCCCGACGGTGGCCTACCCCTACCCAGTCGCGCTCGACAATTGCCTGCTGCTCGGCGGCCAGTTTGAGTTCCTCGGGGGACTGACGAGCGGTTCGGTTTTCCCCGTTGGGAAGACAGTGAACACCTGGAAGTACACTGACGCGAGCGGCAATTTTTCAACCTGTACGTTCAGCGTGACTGTTCATAAAGAGCCGACGCTTTTAGTCAACATGTACCAACCGAGCTGCCACGGATTGTGCGATGGTTCCCTGTTCATGCTTGCAGCGGGAGGAACCGGGCCATTCACCTATTTCTGGTCTTCATCCCAAGTGCCGCAAACCTTGTCAAATGTCTGTTCCGGGCTTTTCGACTTGTCTGTGTACGATGGCGGCAGCTGTTTGCTCGACACGACGGTATCTCTCCCAGAGCCGGCCGCCATCTCACTATCCAATCCATTGATTTCCAACGACTTGGGCGGCGCGGGCATTGGCTCGATAACCGTCTCGGTCGCCGGCGGGGCGGGCGGCTATTCTTTTGAATGGACGAAAAACGGGCTTCCTTTTTCCATCTCTCAAAACCTCGCGGGACTGAAAACGGGCGAGTACGTCCTGAAAATCACGGACTCGAACGGCTGTGTTTTCACCTCCCAAAAATTCTTCGTCGACAACCTTTCCTCGGCTGCCGAGCCAGATTGGGCAGCGGGCATGAGCCTCCTTCCGAACCCAACGGATGGGCGGGCCGAGCTTCTTTTCCATGAAAAATTGGGGAAAGAAATCCATGTCGAGGCGTTCGAGGCGACGGGGAGGCTGGTCGAGACCTTCCGGTTCGGCGGGGGGCAGACACGTTGCCAGCTCGATTTTGGGGAACAAGCTGCTGGGGTTTACCTGCTCCGCATCCTCGTCGGCGACGGGGTCGCGGTGCGGCGGCTCGTCAGGCAGTAAACTCGGTTTTTGGAACACGGATTCTTCGAAGAATCCGTGTTCCAAAAAAGTCAATCAAGAAAGCTCATCTCACACAAAAGCTCAAATATGAAGCAACTCGCCATCCTCTTTCTTTTCTTCTTTTCCATCGGGAAAATCACGGCCCAATGCTCGGCCGTGCCCGACGCGGGGCCGGACATCCATTTCTGCCAGGGCGACCAGCAACCATCGCTGCAAGGCTCCATCGCCGGAGAATACTGGTGGAAGCAATGGTCGCCTGCGGCGGGCCTCGACAACGCGGCCGTCCTCACACCGAACGTCCAGAACCTCACGGGCTATCGCAAGTACACCTTGCAAGCGGCTGGTTGGGGGCCTAATCTCCTGTCCAACGGCGACTTCGAGCAGGGCAATACCGGCTTCTTTTCCTACCTCACCTACACGCCGGGGCTGTTCAACGGCATCAACCAGTACGCCGTCGACGCCAGTTCGGGGAGCCACTTCCCGGACTTTGTCGGCTGCCCCGACCACACGACCGGCAGCGGCAACATGCTCGTGGCGCGGTTCAACCAGGCGGGCGACCACATCACGAAGTGGGACGTCCCGGCGACCGTCGGCAAGCAGTACCGCTTCCGCTTTTCGCGCATGAACCCCGTCAACGGCGGAGTGCAGGACGGCAAAATCGAGGTCTATGTCAACGGCAACGCGCTCGGTGTTTTCAACATCGACGGCTATCCCTGCCAGTGGCTGACGACCGATTGGTTCACCTTCATCAGCACCTACAACGTCGTCACCATCCAGGTTTTCGCCTATTCCTGCCACGGCTGCAACTACAAGGGGGCCGTCTGCCTCGACGACTTCGAGCTGCAGGAAGACTGCTTGGCGGAGGACGAGGCCGAAATATTCTACCACGAGCCGAAGCACACCTTCCTCACGAAGACCATCTGCTCGGGCGACAGCTATCAGGTCGGCGACGAGAGCTTCGAGTTTGACGGGAACTACGAGGTCTTCATCCCCACCCCGGAGGGCTGCGACTCGACCGTCCACCTCGCGCTGCACACCGTCAAGCTGCCGCTCCTCATCAACCCGGCCGACCCGGCCTTTAGCTGCATCACCCCGAGCATCCAGTTGACCGGGCCGGTCGGCCCCGGGCTGCCCATCGGCTCATCGCTCACGTGGACGACAGTCGGCGGGCAGATCATCGGAAACCCGAACGCCTCCTCCATCTGGGCGGGCAAGCCGGGCGTTTACAACCTGAAAATCAACTACTCGAACAACGGCCTCGTCTGCGCCGACTCGACGAGCGTGACCGTCACGACCGCCGTCGACGTGCCGGTGCCGGAGGCGGGGCCGGCGAAGCTCATCGGGTGCACAAGCCCGAACACCGTCCTCTCGGGCAGCATCCCCGGCGGCGACCCGAGCTTTTTGATAAGCTGGAGCACGCCCAACGGGCAGATTGTGAGCGGTGGGAACACCCTCGCGCCGACCGTCGGCGCGGCCGGGATGTACATCATGAAAGTGACCAACCCGAACAACGGCTGCGCCCGATCCGACACGACCCTCGTCACCCAGAGCACCGACGTGCCGCTTGCCAATGCCGGGCCGGGCGCGACGCTCGACTGCCTCGTCTCGACGGCGACGCTTTCGGGACAGGCGGCGACGGGCAGCAATTTTGAATTCACATGGACGACATCCGACGGCCATTTCAGCGGCGGGCAGAACACGCTCACGCCGACCGTCGACCTGCCGGGCCACTACTTTTTGAACGTTCTGAACAAGACGAACAACTGCATTGGCACCTCCTCCGTCACCATTTTGCAGGACATCGCAAAGCCGGACGCGCAAATCAGCCAGCCTTTCACGCTAAACTGCTACTCGCCGCAGGCGCCCATCGTGGGCAACTCGTCGAGCGGATTCGCGCCCGAGTGGTCGACGAGCGGCGGGCATTTCGTGAGCGGGACGAACACCTTCCAGCCCGTCGTCGACGAGGCGGGGACCTACTTTTTGAAAATCACGAACCCCGGAAACCATTGCTCGACGACCGTCAGCGTCGTTGTTTCAAAGAATATCAACTACCCGACCGTCGGCATCGCCTCGCCCACAAAACTGACCTGCAGCAACCCGACGGCCACGCTTTTCGGCAACCTCTTGAATGGTGGCCCCAGCCCCGCCATCGTCTGGACGACGGTCGGCGGCAACATCACCGACGGGCAAAACACACTCAACCCGACCGTCGACGCGCTCGGCACCTATGTGATGACGGTGACGAACACGGAAAACGGCTGCTCGGCCTCCGCGCAAAGGGTGGTCAGTGGCGACGTGACGCTGCCGGTTTTCAGCATCGAGCAACCGGCGCGGCTCAATTGTTTCAACCAAAACGTCGTCCTCTCGGCCACGCCGGGCAACTTCAGCTATCAATGGGCGACGGCCAACGGGCAAATCGTCAGCGGCTGGAACAGCCCCTTTGCGGCCGTGAGCGCGGAAGGCAACTACCACCTGACGGTGACGAGCAACCTTAACGGCTGCACCGCCGCGAGTTCGGTCTCTGTTCAAAAAACGGAGCCGCCGACGGTCGCCATCTTCTCGGCGCAGCCGCCGAAATGCTTCGGGCAGAACAGCGGCTCGGCGAGCGCGGGCGCGGCCTACGGTTTTGGGAGCTACACATTCTCGTGGTCGAGCGGTGAGACGGGCAACTTCGCCCAAAACCTTGCCGCCGGGCAGGCCAACGTCACCGTGACGGACGCCGACGGCTGCACGGCGACGGCCTCCATCGACCTCGCTGCGGCTGAACAAGTGACCGCGACGGCCAGCTCGACCGACCAAACGATGGCCAACCTAAACGACGGAACCGCCACAGCGACGGCAAGCGGTGGCGCGGGAGGCATTACTTTCCTTTGGCCGAACGGCCAGAACACGGAAACCGTCACCGGCCTCGCCCCGGGCAGCTACACCGTCACCGCGACCGACGTGAACGGCTGCACGGCCACCGCGACGGCCATCGTCGGGGCGGCGGCCTGCGCGATTTCTCTTTCCGGAAACGCCGTCAACGCGACCTGCAACGGCTCGGCGACCGGCTCGATAACCGCACAGCTCGCCAACCCGAACGGGCAGCCGAGCTACTTCTGGTCGAACGGCCTGACCGGCTCGACCGTCAGCGGCCTCGCGGCCGGTTTCTACACCGTGACGGCGCAGGACGCGAACGGCTGCACGGCCACGCAGACCTTCACCGTCGGGCAGCCGGGGCCGATTTCGCTTTCTGAAACGCACACCAATGTTCAATGCCCGAACGATTTGACCGGCACGGCGACCGTCTCCGCCAACGGCGGAACGCCCGGTTTCAGCTTCCTCTGGGACAACGGGCAGACGGGCGCGAACCTGACCGCCGTCGGCGCAGGCAACTTCCAAGTCGTGGCGACGGACGCGAACGGCTGCACGAAGACCCTCACGGTTCAGATAAAATCGGCCGACCTCATCAAGCCGGTAGTCGTTCTGAAAAACCGGACTTTCTCAATCGACGTGAACGGGAAGGCGACGCTCGTCGCCGCCGATTTCAACGACGGCTCGACCGACAACTGCGGCATCACAAAATGGTCGGCCACGCCGCCCTTCTTCGACTGCTCGCAGCTCGGCACCCACGACGTGGTCATCACGGCGACGGACGGCGCGGGCAACTTCTCGACGGGCATCGCGCAGGCCACAATCGTCGACAACATCCCGCCGACGCTGACCTGCCCGCCGAACAAGGAGGCGTGGTCGTGCCAGGCAGCGGTGGCCTTCCCCTACCCCGTCGCGCTCGACAACTGCCTCGGCAACGGGGGCCAGTTCGAGTTTTTGGACGGTTTGCAGAGCGGCTCGGTCTTTCCTGTCGGGGTGACGGTCAACAAGTGGCGGTTCACCGACGCGAGCGGCAACTCGTCGACATGCGAGTTCACCATAACCATCTTCGACAAGCCGACGGCAACGGCCGCCGAGGTTCAACCAAAGTGCAGCGGCGGCTGCGACGGCGCGCTCACCGCCAACCTCTCGGGCGGCAAAGGCCCGTTCACCTACAAATGGGAGACCGGAGAGAACACGCCCGGCCTGACCGGAATCTGCGCCGGTTATCACCTCGTGACCATCACCGACGGCGGCGGTTGCAACTCACAGGCCACCCTGTTTTTAGGAGAACCGGCGGCCATCGCCATCTCCAACCCGTTGACTGTCAACGACATAGGCAACGCGGGAATCGGCAGCATCACTCTCTCGGTCGGCGGCGGAACGCCCGGCTACACTTTTTCATGGACGAAAAACGGGCAGCCCTTCTCCACCAACCAGAACCTGACGGGGCTGAACGCGGGCGAGTACGTTTTGAAAATCACCGACGCGAACGGCTGTGTTCTGACCTCTCAAAAATTTGTGGTCGACAACCTCGTGTCATCGAGCGAGCCGGATTGGGCTGCGGACATGGCCCTCTCGCCGAACCCGACGAGCGGGCGAGCAGAGCTTGTCTTTTCAAAAATCATGGGGAAAGAAATCCGGGTCGATGCGTTCGAGGCGGCCGGGCGGTTGGTCGGGCGGATGCGCTTCGACGGTTCGCAAAGCCGCTGCCCGCTCGACTTCTCGGGACTGGCTGCCGGGGTCTATCAGCTTAAAATCTCGGTGGATGGGCGCGTGGTCGTGCGGCAGTTGGTGAGGAACTAACGGTTCCAGCAAGGTTAACTCGTTTCAAGCGGCGGCCCAGGCGATGCAGGGGTCGCCGCTTCATTTTCATAGGGCCAACGATGGCTATGCTAAACCGGATCGCCGAGGGGTGAAAAACCAAGCTCGCAATGTCCCCAAATTTTTCCACAGCGAGTTATCCACATCGTGGAAAACTTCGGCAGGGTCGGCACCTAATTGACAATCAGCAAGTTGCGCGTCTTTTCCACATTCTGTGGAAAATTGGCCTTGACGAACCGCCCCGCCTGCCTACCTTCGCCAACGCGAGCACGCAAATCGGATTGAGAGAACTTTCCACCCTTTTCAGACAAGCCGAGTCCGACAAGTTGTCTGTCCCGCGAACGGTTTCAAGCGGTCGAGTCCGCCACGACAAACACGCTATCAACAAGCAAGCTGATTGCCCTGAGGGGCGGTCGGCCGAGGGGCTTTGGCCCGCTTTTGTCAACCTCTTTTTGCACTGATTCAAAACCAGCCGACGATGTCGAAACCTGCTGCCAAGCCCGAGCCGATGCTCGACGAGAACCCCAACCGGTTCGTGCTTTTTCCCATCAAGCACCACGACATATGGAAGTTCTACAAAACCCACGTGGCCAGTTTTTGGACGGCGGAGGAAATCGACCTCACGCAGGACCTCGCCGATTGGGACAAAATGAGCGACCACGAGCGGCACTTCGTGAAGCACGTCCTCGCCTTCTTCGCCGCCTCTGATGGCATCGTCAACGAGAACCTCGTCCTCAACTTCATGCGCGAGGTGCAGATTCCGGAGGCGCGGTGCTTCTATGGCTTTCAGGTGGCGATGGAGAACATCCACTCGGAGACCTACTCGCTGCTCATCGACACCTATATTAAGGAGCCGAAAGAGAAAGACTACCTCTTCCACGCGCTGCAAAACCTCGACTGCGTCTCCAAAAAAGGCCAATGGGCGCTTCGCTGGATTGACGAGGCACCGTCGTTCGCTCACCGGCTCGTTGCGTTCGCGGCGGTGGAGGGCATTTTCTTCTCCGGGTCGTTCTGTTCCATTTTTTGGCTGAAAAAACGCGGGCTGATGCCGGGCCTCTGCTTCTCGAACGAGCTGATCAGCCGCGACGAGGGCCTTCACTGCGACTTCGCCTGCCTCCTCTACTCGATGCTCGAGAACAAGCTGGACCCGAAGGAAATCGAGAGCATCATCACGGAGGCCGTCGTGTTCGAGAAGGAGTTCGTGACGGACGCACTGCCCGTCTCGCTCATCGGCATGAACGCCGGGATGATGGGGCAGTACATCGAGTTCGTGGCCGACCGGCTGCTCCTGTCGCTGGGCAACGAGAAGGTGTACAACACGGCCAACCCCTTCCCGTGGATGGAGATGATTTCGATACAGGGGAAGACCAACTTCTTCGAGAAGCGCGTCGGCGACTACCAGAAGTCGGGCGTGATGGGCGACCGGAAGGAGCAGGTGTTCTCGATGGAGGCGGATTTTTAACAAAGAGCGATGGTTGCGAAGCTGGAAATATTGCCGACCGCGCTCCTCGAAGCATACTTGAAGCAAGTCCCAAATGGCTTGCCCGCTGCCTTTGAGCAACTGCGCGACGCCGAGATTTCCACCGATGCATTCAGCTTTTACACTTCCGTCGCCTCTGTGTATTCGAGCAAGATAGAGGGCGAGGAGGTTGAGCTTGACTCTTACGTCAAGCACAAGCGCTTCGGCATCGAGTTCTTGCCGGACTACACGAAGAAGGTGGACGATTTGTATGCCGCCTACTTGTTCGCCAAAAGCAATGCCTTGAACGCGGAAAACCTGGCGGCGGCGCACCAGTTGTTGAGCAAGCATCTGGTCGCCAAGCACCAGCAAGGGAAGGTGCGAACCCAGAACATGTACGTTTCCACGCCGGACGGGCGCATCGAATATGTGGCGGCATCGCCTTTCGCCGTAAACGGGGAAATGGAGAAGCTGCACGCGGACATCGCCACCTTGTTGTCGGAGGAGTTGAGCATGGAGGCCGTTTTCTTTTTTGCCAGCATGATTCATCTGGTCTTTGTGAAGATACATCCCTTCAACGACGGCAACGGGCGGACGGCGAGGCTGCTGGAAAAATGGTTCATCGCCCAAAAACTGGGGGAGAAAGCATGGTTCCTGCCGAGCGAGCGGAATTATTACGAGAACCATCAGGGCTATTACAACAACCTCCGCGCCCTCGGGCTGGAATATGAAGCTTTGGACTACCAGAAATCCTTGCCGTTCTTGTTGATGCTACCAAGCTCAATTGGAATTTGAATTCAATAAGTAGACTTCTTATGAAAGACCTCGAGAGGTCAAATGTTGGTAGAAAGACCGCGTGAAAGATTGGTTTCGACCTCGGAGAGTTCGCATCTGATGCCCATATATTAGACCTCTCCGAGGCCTTTCGCAAGAAGTCTAGTTGTTGGCGGGGACGCCAACAACGGCAAATAACACATAATCGCAAACTAAATCGACCCCATGTACCTAATGTATGTCGATGAAAGCGGCGATGTCGGCCACCACAACTCTCCTTCTCGCTATTTCGTCCTTTCAGCCATCGTGCTGCATGAAAACCAATGGCAGAACATCTTGGACGACCTTGTTCGATTCAGGAAATACTTGAAGAACAGGTATGGTCTGGAAATGCAGGAAGAAATCCACGCCTCGGTTTTCCTAAATGGCAGCGCGAACCTGAAAGCCACGCTGACCCGGAATGCCAAACTTGACCTGCTTAAAAAATGCCTTAACTGACTCAATCAGCGGAACGACATAAGCATTTTCAGCGTCTGTTGCGACAAATTGAAGAACCCACAAAAGGACATCTTCGACTACGCTTGGAGGGTGTTGATTCAGCGGTTCGACAATACCCTTGCTCACAACAACTTCCCGAGCGGGACTGGAAACGACAAGGGAATACTGCTTGCCGACAACACAAACGGAGGCAAGCTCACCAAGTTGATTCGCAAGATGCGGCACTACAACCCGGTCCCAAACAACATCCAATTCGGGCCCGGACATACCAACATCCGGCTTCGGGCCGTAGTAGAAGACCCTATCATGCGAGATTCATCCGCCTCCTATTTTCACCAAATGGTGGACTTGGTAGCCTATTTCGCACGACAGCACTATGAGCCGAACAAGTTTGTGCGGAAAAAAGGGGCTCGGACATTTTACGGCATCCTAAAAAACGTTGTCAACCCGCACGTCACCAACGTCTCGACCTACACCAAAATTGTTATGGTCTGAACCGGGCAAAAAAACCGAATCCCAAAAGACTCGACCACACGGGTGTTTCAGATTCGGTACAAATGTATTGCAATCTGCTCCAAAAAACCGACAATGCACCACAAAATCATTCAAATCTAAACCGTTTCTCTTTCATAATCTAACCACAATCATCACAACTATGATGGAAGTTATCAAACGCAACGGCCAGCGCGAAGAGGTCTCCTTCGACAAAATCACGGCGCGGGTCAAAAAACTCTCCTACGGGCTGGACACCCGTTTCGTCAACATCATCAGCATCACGATGAAGGTCGTCCAGGGCCTCTACGACGGCGTCTCCACCACCGAGCTGGACAACCTCGCCGCCGAGACCGCCGCCTCGATGGCCACCGTGCACCCGGATTACGCGCTGCTCGCCGCGCGCATCGCCGTGTCGAACCTCCACAAGAACACCGACAAGTCTTTTTCGAAGACCGTCGAGGGGCTTTACCACTACATCGACCCGAAGACCGGCGAACGCGCCGGCCTCATAGGCGACGAGACTTGGAAAATCATCAAGAAGAACGCCTCGAAGCTCGACTCGGCCATCATCTACGACCGCGACTTCGACTTCGACTATTTCGGGTTCAAGACCTTGGAGCGGTCTTACCTCCTGCGGATGCACGGCAAGGTGGTCGAACGGCCGCAGCAATTGTTGATGCGCGTGGCAGTCGGCATCCACGGCGACGACATCGACGCGGCCATCGAGACCTACAATCTGATGTCGGAAAAGTGGTTCATCCACGCCACGCCTACGCTGTTCAACGCCGGGACGCCGAAGCCGCAACTCTCCTCGTGCTTCCTCCTGTCGATGGTCGACGACAGCATCGCGGGCATTTTTGAAACCTTGCGCCGTTGCGCTTTGATTTCGCAGTCGGCGGGCGGCATCGGGGTTTCCATCCACAACATCCGGGCGACGGGCAGCTATATCAAGGGCACGGGCGGCACCTCCAACGGCATCATCCCGATGCTGCGCGTCTTCAACGACACGGCGCGCTACGTCGACCAGGGCGGCGGGAAGCGGAAGGGCGCGTTCGCCGTCTACCTCGAACCGTGGCACGCCGACATCTTCGAGTTTCTCGATTTGAAAAAGAACCACGGCAAGGAGGAGATGCGCGCCCGCGACCTTTTCTACGCCATGTGGATTTGTGACCTCTTTATGGAAAGGGTGAAGGCGGGCGAGAACTGGTCGCTCTTCGACCCGAACGAGGCGCCCGGGCTGTTCGACACCTACGGCGGCGAGTTCGAGGCGCTGTACCACAAATACGAACAGGAAGGCCGCGCCCGCAAGGTGGTGAAGGCGCAAGACCTCTGGTTCGCCATCCTCGAAAGCCAAATCGAGACCGGCACGCCGTACATTTTGTACAAGGACGCGGCCAACAAGAAGTCGAACCAGAAGAACCTCGGCACCATCCGCTCGTCGAACCTCTGCACGGAGATTCTGGAGTACACGTCGGCGGACGAAGTGGCGGTCTGCAACCTCGCCAGCATTTCGCTGCCGAAGTTCGTGGAGAACGGGGCGTTCAACTTCAAGAAGCTGTTCGACATCGCCCGCGTCGTCACGCGCAACCTCAACAAGGTCATCGACATCAACTACTACCCCATCCCCGAGGCGCGCAACTCCAACATGCGCCACCGGCCCATCGGCCTCGGCGTGCAGGGTCTGGCGGATGCATACATCTTGATGCGCTTCCCGTTCGACGGCCCGGAGGCCCGGCAGCTCAACAAGGACATCTTCGAGACGATTTATTTCGCCGGGTTGACCGAGAGCTGCGAGCTGGCGAAGAAGCACGGACATTACGAAACCTTCCCCGGCTCGCCCATCTCGCAGGGCGTCTTTCAATTTGACATGTGGGGAGAAAGCCCGTCGACGCGCTGGGATTGGTCGGCCTTGCGCGAGGACATCATGCAGCACGGCGTGCGCAACTCGCTCCTCCTCGCGCCGATGCCGACGGCCTCGACGAGCCAGATTTTGGGCAACAACGAGTGCTTCGAGCCTTACACGTCGAACATCTACACGCGCCGCACCCTCTCGGGCGAGCACATCATCGTCAACAAGCATTTGCTCAAAGACCTCGTCCGCCTCAACCTGTGGGACGACGAGATGAAAGAGGCCATCATGGCGGCCAACGGCTCCGTGCAGAATATCGAAGCGATACCGCAAGAGGTGCGCGACCTCTACAAGACGGCCTACGAGATAAGCCAGAAGGTCCTCATCGACCAGGCGGCCGACAGGGGCGCGTTCATCTGCCAGAGCCAGTCTTTGAACATCTTCATGGAGTCGCCCTCGTTTGCGAAGCTCTCGTCGATGCACTTCTACGGCTGGCAGCGCGGCCTGAAAACGGGGATGTACTATCTGCGCTCGAAAGCGGCGACCGACCCCATCAAGTTCACCCTCGCCGCGAAGCACCAGCGCATCTCCGGCGTGAAAACGGAGGAGGGCGCGCCCGTTCCGGTCGAGATGGCCGAGGCGGCAGAGACGGCGAAAGCCTTTTTGGCCGAAAAGATGGCCTCGCGCCCGCAGGCCGTGGCCGATGTTGAACTGGCGGAGATGGTCATGGAGACGCCGACCATGTTCAGCGACGAGCCGATACCGGCGGGAAAAATCTGTTCGCTCGACAACCCGGACTGCGAGGCTTGCTCGGCATGATTTTCAGGTTTTAAGTCGAAAAAAAGATGGCCGCTCGGAGCAATCCGGCGGCCATTTGCTTGTCCACTGGTCTTTAAAATTTCCCTCACCTCGGGGCCACGCTTTCATTTGGTCTCCAGCGGAATCAGGGCAAAGGTGGCCGGTCTCGCCCGAGCGGCCGATACCCAGATGGGTAGTTTTGGACTGAAAGCCGGGGTTTCGGCGAGCAAACTACCTTCCCCCAAAATTTTGGCGCAATGAGAACAACTCGACTTTCCATCCTCCTCTCCCTGTTCGCCGCGACGGCTTTTTCACAAAACCAGATTCCGCAGCTTTCAAACCTCTCCGCCTCCATCGACGCGGGGGCCAAAAAGTACACCCTCACCTTCGACGTGGCCGACGCGGAAAACGACTCGCTCCACCTCCTCCTCGACCTGTCGAGCGACGGCGGGCAGCACTTCGACCTCTCCTCCCTGCCGATGACGGGCGACGCGGGCTTCCCGATTTTTCAAAAAACAGGGGCCAAAATCGAGGTCGACCTGTCCAGCCTGACCGGCCCGCTGCCGACGAGCTTAGTGGGGCGGCTCTCTGTCTTCGACAACAAACCCGTTGACTATCAGGCGATTGCGGACGAGGTGGACAGCCTGCGGCTGAAATCCGACCTGAATTTCGTTGTGGGGAAACGGCACCGGCAAACCGACCCGACCCACTTGCAAGCCGTCCGCGACTCGCTCAAAAACTACTTCAACGGAAAATGCCTCGCCGTGCGCGACCAGCCGTTCGCCTACGGGGCGTACACAGGCCACAACATCGCCGGCCGCCACGCCGGTTTTTCCACCCCGAAAAAGACGGTCGTCGTCGATGGCCACTACGATACCGTCGCGGCCTCGCCGGGCGCGGACGACAACGGCTCGGCCGTCGTCGGGGCCATCGAGGCAGCGCGTGTCCTGACCAAATACCCGACGGAGAGCACCGTCCAATTCAGCTTTTTCGACCTCGAGGAGGAGGGCACGAAAGGCTCAGCAGCCTACAACAACAACGCCGACGGCGTCGAGGCGGGCGAGCAAATCCTCGGGGCGTTCAACTTCGAGATGATCAGCTACTATTCCGAGAAGCCCAACTCGCAGACCACCCCGACGGGATTCGGCTTGATATTCCCCGGTGCCTACAACCAGGTCCAGGCCGACAGCTTCCGCGGGAATTTCATCACCAACATCTCCAACGACATCTCGACGAGCATCGAGACAGCCTTCACGGACGCGGCGGCGGCGCACGTCCCCGGCCTGAAAGTGGTCACCGTCCACATCGCGGGCAACTGGCAGAACGCCATCTACGCAGACCTCCTGCGCAGCGACCACGTCAGTTTTTGGCTCAAAAACCGCCCCGCCATCCAACTGACCGACGGGGCCAACTTCCGCAACCCCTGCTACCACCTCGCCTGCGACACGGCCGCCAAGCTCAACTTCACCTTCATGGCCAACGTCGTGCGGGCATCGGCCGTCGCGGCGGCCAAGATGGCGGGCGCGAAGCACGGCTCGTGGAAGGCCCTCGACTGCCCGCTCCCGCAACCGAGCGGCACGGCGGACTTGAGCGGCTGCGCATGGCTCGTCTTCCCGAACCCGACAGGACGCGAGGTCTTTTTGAAAACCGATAACTGCCCGGCGCAGCGGCTGGAAATCGAGGTTGTCGACGTCTTGGGAAAGACGGTTCGTTCGGCGGCGTTCGATGCGCCGTTCGACGGCTCGGAGCGCGTATCGCTCGACGGGCTGGCGGCGGGGCCTTATTTTTTGAAAATGAACGTCGGCCGCGCTGTCCGAACAGAGCGAATCGTCATCCACTGACCGTCGAAATTGTCGGGGCGACTTGAAGTCGCCACGCCCCCGATCGATTCCTCGATTTCTCAAATCCTCGATTCCACACCCATTGATTTCACTGACTTTAAAAAAGGGGAAAGAAGAACCCCTCCGCCGCTTCCACCCCTGGATTTTCAGCGGTGCCGTCGCCTCGGCCGACGAGCAGCCGGAGGACGGCGACCTCGTTTTGATTAGAAACTGGCGCGACGTGCCGCTGGCAGTTGCCCATTTCCAGAACGGCTCCATCATGGCGCGCGTCGTCGGTTTCGACCCCGAGGCCGACCCCACGGCCGTCGGTTCGCGGGAAGAAGCGCTGCTCAACGCTCTGTCGATCCGCGCGCGTTTTAGCTTCACGCACGACCCACAGCGGACGAACTGTTACCGCCTCGTCCATGCCGAGGGCGACGGGCTGCCCGGCCTCGTCGTCGATTGGTACAACGGGACGGCCGTCGTGCAGTGCCATTCGATTGGGATGTGGCGGCAACGGTGCTGATTGCGGAGGCTTTGCTGAAGGTTTTTCAGAGGCTGGTCGCGTTGTCACTACGACAAAGGCGCGGAAATTTGCCACCGAGCTTCGCCAAAGGCGGCGAACGGCTACCCTATCCGCCCAAAAAGAGGCCGCCGAGCCGGTAGGTCGTCGCCGAGAACGGCCACCTTTTCGAGGTCGACTGGGTCGGCGGTGAAGACGGGTTTCTTCCTCGACCAGCGCGACAACCGGGCCTTGCTGGGCAGCTTTGCCCAAAACCGGTCGGTTCTGAACGCCTTTTGCTACACGGGCGGCTTCTCGATCTACGCGCTGAAAGCGGGCGCGTCGCGGGTCGATTCGGTCGATGTTTCCCAAAAAGCCACCGACATGGTGGAGAAAAATGTCGCGCTCAACGGCCCCTTCGACCGGCCGCACCGCTCGATTTGCGGCGACGCGATGGAGTTTTTGAAAAAGACAGAGGAGAAATACGACATCGTCGTCGTCGACCCGCCCGCCTTCGCCAAGTCGCTCGACAAGCGGCACAACGCCATCCAGGCCTACCGGCGGCTCAACGAAGCGGCCATCCGCCGCACCGCGCCGGGCGGCATGGTGTTCACCTTCAGCTGTTCGCAGGTGGTCGACCGGGAGCTTTTCATCGGCGCGGTCACGGCCGGGGCGATGGACGCGGGGCGGCCGGTCCGGGTGTTGAAGCACCTCTCGCAGGGCGGCGACCACCCGGTGAGCATCTTCCACCCCGAAGGGAGCTATCTCAAAGGGCTGGTTCTCTTGGTCGATTAACCAGCGACGGGCGACTGACGGCGGACGGTTGGGCAGAGCCTCCCGCCCGTTTGCCATCGGTCGCCTGCCGTCAACCGAAAAGAAATGACAACTCGCAACCTTGCGTACGCCCTCGGCACCGCCGTCACCGTCTTCTTGCTCTGGTATTTCAGCGACATCGTCGGCTACATCATCGCCGCGTGGGTCGTGTCGATGGTTGGCGAGCCGCTGATGGATTTTTTTCAGACCAAGATTCGCATCCGCAACTGGCGGATGGGGCCGTCGACGGCGGCGGTGCTGACCATCCTGACCTTTTTCGCGGTCTTCGCATTGGTGCTCGTGATTTTCGTCCCGCAAATCGTGGCGCAGGGCCGCCACCTCGCCGAGCTTGACTACGGCCGAATCGGGCAAAAACTGGAGCCGTCGCTCAAGCACCTCAACGACCTTTTGCACGACATCGGCGCCCTGCGCGGCAAGGAGACGCTCGGCACAAAGGTCCAGGAGGCCCTGCAGCGCAACTTCTCGCCCATCATCGTCGGCGACTACGTCGGCGGGGCCCTCTCGGCGGCTGGCGGGGTGCTGGCCTCGGTCACCTCCACGATTTTCATCCTGTTCTTCTTCCTTCGGGAAAAAAACCTGCTGGCCGACCTGCTGCACGCCGTCGTTCCGGACAAGCTGGAGGGAAAGGTCGTCCACGCCATCGACGAGTCGAAGTCAATGCTGACGCGCTATTTTCGGGGACTGGTCGTGCAGGCGCTCTGTTTCACGACGGTCTGTATGCTCACCCTGCTTTTGCTGGGGGTCGACAGCGCACTGCTCATCGGCGCGTTCGGCGGCATGGCCAACGTGGTGCCGTACGTCGGGCCGATCCTCGGGTTCGTGTTCGGCGCGTTCATCACCGTCTCGTCGAACATCGACGCCGATATGTGGACGGTGGTCCTGCCGCTCGTGGCGAAGGTGGGCGCGGCCTTTGTCGTGGCGCAGGCGATGGACAACCTGATTCTGGGGCCAATCATCTTCTCGAAATCCGTTGCGGCGCACCCGCTCGAGATTTTCGTCGTCATCATGGTCGGCGCGAAGCTCGGCGGCGTGATGGGGATGGTCGTGGCGATACCAGTCTACACGGTGGCACGGGTGGTGGCGCGGATTTTTTTCAACGAGTTCAAGCTCGTGCAGAAAATCACGGGCGAGTAGAGACGCAGAATATTGCGCCTCTACATGGCGCGGAAGGCCCTCTCGAGGCTGCGGCTCGGGACGAACCAAACGACCGCCACCGCCACGAAGATGAACAGCGAAATCCGCACATCCACAAAAGCCAGCGGGATGGCCGCAGCATAGCCGATGAGCGAGGCAAGGCCCTTTTTCTCGCCGCTTTTCAGGGCGTGCTGTACCCTTTCGTCGTGCGGCTGGCTGCCCGTGATGCAACGGGCGAGCATCTGGTAGGCCACGCCGCAGGCCAGCATCAGCACCGCGTAGACGGCCACCGGGACGGTCGCAAAGTGGTTCTCCCCCATCCAAGCCGTGGCGAACGGGACGAGCGAGAGGAAGAAAAGCAGGAACAAATTGTGCCACATGATGCCCGCGTTCGTCCGGTGGACGGTGTGGACGAGGTGGTGGTGGTTGACCCAATAGATGCCGACAAAGGCGAAGCTCAGGGCATAAGCCGTGAACACCGGCCACAGCGCGGCGAGCGCGGAAAGCTCGGGCGAGCGCGGCACCTCAAGCTCCAAAACCATGATGGTGATGATGATGGCGAGGACGCCGTCGCTGAAGGCTTCGAGCCGGTTCTTTTCCATGTCGAGAAGTTTGGCGGCAAACATCTGAAACGGCCCCGGCATCGGCGGCCTGAAATCGGCCGTGCGCAAAACCCGTAATTCGGCGGCTCGACGGCCGAATCCGCCTGACAGACCGCCGCCGCCTCGACCGCAATCCAAAAACAAAAACCGTCTCCAACTCGTTGAAAGCCAATATCTTACAAAACTGAAAGTCGCGCCGCCACCGTCACCGGCAAAACTATTACGGTCGATTGAAGTCGCCCAAACTGGCGCATATCTTGCCCCATGAAACCGATTGAAATCATGCCGCCAAGCACCGGCGGGAAACCATCCGAGTAATCAGCCCATCCATCCCCCGCCTTTTCATCGAACCTTTTTTTATCACTGCCTAACTCTTGGGTCTTATGGAAAAGGCGTCCAACCTGAACCGAGCGGCCAGCGTCCAACTGACCGCCGTCACCTCTGCAAAGCCCGGTTTCGCGGCGACGGAGGCCCTGTCCACCAGCCAGCTCTGCCTTGTGAAAGGCGGTTGCGGCGACAGCGGCCAGTCCTTCGGCGACAAGCGCAAACGGCGCACCTGAAGGTGGCAAATCCCGGTGCCCGGCCCAGTCGACAGGTCGGCCCACAGACGCGGCGGCACGAGGCGACAAGCCCCGGCTGCCGCGTTTTTTTTTTGAGGGAAAAAGCAGAAAGGCAAGAAGCAAGTCGACGTAACGCGCTGACAATCAGCAGGTTGACGCGGCACTTTTGCCTTTTTCCTTTCGACCTTTGCCTTTTAATCTTGCGCGGTTATGCCTCGAATTTGGCCGATTTTGTGGTCTCTCCTGCCGATTGCCCTCTTGCCCGCCGGGGCCGGGGCGCAGGTGATTTCGTCGGTCTCCACGGACAGCCTCCAGTTTTTTCTCGATAAAAAGGACGCGCTCAACATCCTCAAACAGGCCAACAAGCTCGTCAACGACGCGCCCGGCCGTGCTCATTTCGGCTACGAGGAGGCCTTCCGCATCGCCCGCGACAAGGGCGAGGCCAGCCTCGCCGCCACCGTCCTGCGCGACGAGGGCCTCTTTTTCGAGGAGCTTGGGCTGCTCGACTCGGCCAGTTTTTTCTATGAAAAATCGCGCTTGCTGTCCGATTCGCTCGGCAGCCGCGAGGGGCAGATGAGCATCTACAACGACCTCGCCATCGTCAGCCGTAAACTGGAGCGGTACAAGGTTTCCAAAAAATACCACCTCGCCGCCCTCGAACTCGCCCGGCGGACGGGCAACGAGGAGATGGTCGAGTTCAGTTGGCACGGCCTCGGCGCGCTCTACGAGGCGGTCGGCGACTCGACGCAGGCCCTATACTTTTACGAACAGTCGAAAAAAGCGGCTCGCGACCGGGGCAGCACGAGCGGCCAGCTCATCACGCTGCAAAACCTCGCCCGCACCTACGCCGGGCTGCGCCGGCAGACGGAGGCCGAGGAGAACATCCGCCAAGCCATCCAGCTCGGGGAGAACCAGCCGGACACCCTCGAATTCGCCAACGTCCTGAACATCGCTGGCGACGTCGCCGAGAAGTTCGGTCAGCACGAGCGAGCGGGCGGGTTTTACCATCGGGCGCACCGCCTCTACCTCGGGCAGCACGAGTTTGGCGAGGCCATCGCCGTGCGGATGAAACTGGCCGACATCGCCACCGCCGAGCGACGGGCCGGCGAGGCGATTTCCATTTACAAAGAATGCCTCCTGCGGCCCGAGATGATGGGGCCGGAAAGGCTGGCGGAGGTCGAGTTGAAGCTCGGCAAGCTCTATTTCGAGCAAAAACTCCGCTCGGAGGCCGAAAAAATGCTCCTCCAGAGCGTCCGAACCTGCGAGACGAACGGGCTGATGGAGGCCTCCGTAAAAAGCCTCCACGCCTGCCACGACCTTTTCGACGAGCGGAAAAGCTATGTGAAAGCCTATTATTTCCTCAAAAAAGCCCAGTCGCGCACCGACTCGCTCGCCGCTTTCACCGCCGAAAGGGCCAACCTCGCCCTCCAGTTCCGGTACGACCAAGAGCAAAACGAGCAGTCGCTCGAACGGCTCCGGCAGCGGAAGAACGGCCTCGTCCTGTTCGGCATCCTGTTCGGAATCTTGCTGATGGTCGGCGCGCTCGGCTGGCTCATCTATTTGCGGCGGCGGGCGAACGCCAAGCTCCAGCTGAAAAACCGCGAAATCGAGGAACAAAACCTGCGGCTGCGCGAGTCGAACAGCTTTCTCCAGCAGTTCACCTATGCCGTCGCGCACGACCTGAAGGAGCCGCTGCGGACGGTCGGCAGCTTCATCAACATCCTCGACACGCGCTTTGGGGCGCAGTTCCCCGAGGCGGCGCACGAGTACATGAGCTTCGTCACGGTCGGCGTGCGGCACATGGATTTGCTCATCCGCGACCTGCTGGAGTACTCGAAAATCTCGTCGCAACGTCCGGGCACCGACCTCGTCGAGCCGCGACCTGTGATGGCGGAGGTTATCGGGCGGCTCGGGCCGGTCATTTCAGAGAAAAAAGCGGAGGTCTCGATGGCCACAGAGCTGCCACCGGTGCGCTTCGAACGGGGCCACCTGCTCATCCTTTTTCAAAATCTGCTGTCGAACGGGCTGAAGTTCAACCGCTCGGAGCGGCCGCGCATCGCCTTCGGCGGGCTGCGCGAGAACGGGTCGGTGCGCTATTTCATCGAGGACAACGGCATCGGCATCGACCCCGAGCACGGCTCGAAAATCTTCGAGCTTTTCCACAAGCTCCACAAGAACAAGGGCTTCGACGGCACCGGCATCGGGCTGACCGTCTGCAAGAACATCATCGACAAGTACGAGGGCCGCATCTGGTTCGAGCCGGTCGGCGAGGGCGAGGGGACGCGGTTTTGGGTGGAGTTCCCGGCGGGATAGCCCGGTCACTTTTTGCAAAAAAACAAGCCAACCCGTTGACGTTCAACGAGTTGGCTTGCTCAAATCCGCAACCGAGCATCAGGCCGCGCCCATCTCGAGCTTGCGCACCGCGTCGGCAAAATCCGGCCGCCGCCGCCGGGCCACCTCCACTTTCGCGCCGTTTTCAAGCACGAGCAGGCCGCCGTCTTCCCGGTTCCACGACTTGATAAAATTGAGGTTGATGAGATGCTTCTTGTGGGTTCGGAAGAAGTTGTACGGAGTCAGCAAATCCTCGAAGTATTTCATGGTCTTCGAGGCCGTGAACCGCTCCTCGCCCGCGACGTGGATGTGCGTGTAGTTGTCGCTCCCCTCAAGCCGCACGATGTCGCGCAGGCGGACAAAATGGGTGCCTTCGAGGGCGTTGATGGCTATTTTCTCGTAGTTGTTGAGGTTGCGCTGGTTCGCCTCGAGCACCTCGACGCGCTCACCCATCTTGAAGGGCTTTTTACCCTTGATCCTGCTGACGGCCCGCATCAGCTCCTCGGGGTCGAGAGGCTTGAGGAGGTAGTCGAGCGCCGCGAGCTGGAAGGCGCGAACGGCATATTGGTCGTAGGCCGTGATGAAGATTATCTCGAAATCAATCTCGTCTAGGGCTTTCAGCGTCTGAAAAATCAGCCCATCAGGCAGGTTGATGTCGAGGAAGGCGACGTCGATGCGGTTGTTCGGGTTGTCGAAGAGCTTGAGTGCCTCCGCATTGGAGGAGCCGGTGGCGACGACCTCCACGTCGGGGCAATACCTGGCGAGCGACTGTGTGAGGACCTCGACGCCCGCAGGCTCGTCCTCGATGATGACGGCTTTAGTCATGATGGTATGTGTGTTTTTCGCCCCAAGGAATCAGGGCGGTTTCAGTTGGGGGTGAAGGTAGATTTCGGTTTCCTGAAAAAAATATGTCTTGCCGAAATCCATCCCAACAGAGCCGTTAGCCCGACAATCAAGGCCACGCACCAGCAAAAACGCCCGCAGTTGCAGCCGTCGAGGCTGATGGGGGCCATGTTGCCGTTGGCGACAACGCCCGCCCAGAAATAGGGGTGCTTGAAGGCCGCCGCGCCGCCGCCGCCGATCCAGCTGAGCTTGGCGGCGGCGAGGGCGTCGTCCTTCCGCTGGCCTTTTTTCAAGTTTTCATAGAAAACCGACATGACGGCCGGGGCCGAGCCGTCGTCGAGCCGCCAGAGGCTCATCAGAGTCGCCGGGACGCCCGCCAGCGCGAAGCCACGGGCAAGGCTGTAGACGCCCTCGCCCCGGTGGAGCCGCCCGTTGCCGGTGTTGCAGGCTGACAGGACGGCCAGCTCGGCGCGGAGCGCGATCTGCTGCAAGTCGTTGAGGTAGAGATGGTTGTCGCCCGCCCGCCCGCCCTTTTCGGGGGAGAAGATGAGGCGGCTCAAGGCCGGTTCGTCCGCGTCGCTGACGGCGTGCATGGCGAGGTGGAGTATGCGGAACTGGCCCGCCCAGTGCAGGAAGTTGGCCCGCGAGGCCGCGTCGCCACGGAAGAACCGGCCACCGATGAGTTTTTCGA
This sequence comes from Saprospiraceae bacterium, assembly GCA_044227705.1. Classification (GTDB taxonomy): domain Bacteria; phylum Bacteroidota; class Bacteroidia; order Chitinophagales; family Saprospiraceae; genus JANOQP01. Next base: position 24,312 of record JBGAWE010000008.1, on the reverse strand, counting down.
TGCGGTCGGCCTCGGCCTTTGCTCCGGGCAGGCTGCCGCTGTCGTCGCGGCTGGCGGGCACGGGCGCGTCATCGGGCGCGGGCTTCGAGTAGTCGGGGACAAAGGCGGCGAACGGCTTCAGCCCCTCGACGGGTTCCCGCCCCAGTTGCATCCGCAGGAGGCTGGCCGACCAGGCGTAGCTGACGGCCTTTTTTTTCAACAGAAAATCGAGGGTCGCCCATGCAAAAGCCACCGGGCCGGGCGCGAAACCGGCTGGTAGCCGTTCGAGCAACGCCTCGAAGGGGACGAAGCCGAGCACCCCGTCGGGCACGACGAGCAGCCTTTTCTTCGACGAAAAAGCCGGGGCCGCCATCTCCTCGCCAAGCAGTAGCTTGAACAGGTCGTGCGCGATGCGCATGAAATGGGCCTGCCGCATCGGGTCGGGGTCGAAGCCGGCGAGATAGGCGCGCAGCGAGTCGATGTCGGCCGAGAAGCCGGGAGGCAGCGTGGCCTTCCGCATCGAGAAATGCCCGTCGGCCGTCGCCCGGAAGACGTAGACGAACTGTTCGCCGACGAGGTACTCGACCATCAGCTGGTCGGCATTGAGGAGTTTTGGCACGTCCTCTGGGGCCAGATTTGCCGGGGCCTGCGAGAGCTTCCAGTAGACGGGCTGGAGCGTTTTCAGCTCGTCCCAAAACCGCTGCCGTTCTTGTTTGGAACGGAGCAGGTCGTCCTCAAGGCGGCTGATGGCGGCGGCGGCGGGCGCATTTTTATCGGCCTTTATTTTTAAAATCTCCAGTTCGAGGCGGGCGACGCGGCCGCTGATCTCCTGTTCACGGAGGTGAAGCTCGTCGGGCAGTTTGAAGTCGGAACGGGCACGGACGATGCCCTCGATGAGGAGGAGGCCCTTGCTCTTTTCGCAAAAGGAGAAAGCCTTTTGCACAAACTGCTTGTCGCCAGTCGCCTCGAAAAGTTGGTAGGCGATGCCGGTGGCGCGTTCGAGGCGGGCGCGGGCCTCGTCGAGCACCTGCAAACTGGAGGACTCGAATTGATAGGTCTCGCGCAGCCGCTGGTCGAGCTTGTCGATGAGGTCGTAGCAGTCGAGCGCCTTTTGGAGGTGGGCGACGGCGGTCTTTTTTTCCACCGCCAATTTCGGGGCGGCAGCCATCATCTGCCAGGCGCGGGCCTTTCCGTCGAGGGCCTCGCGGATGGCGTTTTCGGGGTAGAGCTGCTCGGGCGGCGGGTTGTAGGCCGGATCTTTTTCGGCGGAGCCGGGGACGACATTTTGCAGCGCCCTCTGATAAGTGCGCATCGCCGCATCGGGCCTTTTTTCGGCGAGTTCTTCGTCACCCAACCGGACGCGGAGCTTGGCCACCTCGCGGCGGTTCTCGTCGCCGCAGCTTTCGATGGTGAGGCGGATGGCCAGTTCGTATTTCTTCCTCGCCTCGGCATGGCGGCCCAGCCCGGCGAGCATCTCGGCCTCGTTTTCGGCCAGCTCGGCGAGGTCGCCCTCGGCGGCTTTCTGGCTTTCCTTCGTGTAGTTTTTAAACGCCGTCCGGGCCTCGCGGCAGGCTTTGGCGGCGGCGGCGAAGTCTTTTTTCAACAAGTAAAGAGTAGCCAACTGGTTGAAATAGAGGAGCCGAAAAGGCCGCTCCCCCTCCGGCTGGGCGAGCGCGAGGCGCGAAAGGGCGATGGCCGAGTCGAGGCGGCCGACACAGGACATGGCGATGGCAAGGTCGTTGTACCCTTCGGCCGCTATGGGCTGGTCGCGGTTATGGAGAGCGAGGGTGATTTTTTTGCTCAAAAGAAGCCGGGCGCGCTCGTAGTCGCCGAGGCGGGAGCAGATGTTGGCCAATTGGCCCAAGATGTTGTAGGCCAGTTCCCTTTCATCGTTGCCGAGGTGTCCACTGTAATCGTCAAAGCACTGCTCGTAAAAGGCGCGGGCAGTCTGGTAGTCGCCGAGGCGTACCTGTGCAGCGTAGGCCCCGACATTGGTGAACCGGATTTTCAGCTTCCACTCCTCCGGGGTTCGCGGCTTGCGCCACTCGGAGCCGCTGTTTTTTCGGACGAACTTGATGGCATCGACCGGTCTGTCGAGCCGCACTGCAAGGGCTTTTCCTCGCTCGAAAAGCGCGTCGTAAAGGAGGCCGAGTGCGTCGTGCCTTTTGAAAATCTCGAATGCCCGGCTCTGAAACAGGTCTGCGCTGTCCGTCCGCCCCCTGGCCTCCGCCGATAAGGACGCCGCAAGAAGTCCAGCGGCCGTGCTGTCGGCCTTTGGCAAAACCGATTGCCCCCAAGCCGCACCGGGCGGCTGGAGGGCAATAAGGATCGGCAGGAAGAGGAAGCGCAGGTTTCTCACTCGGTTCAGTCGGTCATTTTTTCTTTTTGAAAAAGAGCCAGGCCAGCAGCAACAGCACCAGCAGAGCAATCAGCCAGCAGGGCAAGGGGCTTTTCTCGCAAAGGCATTTGATATAGTTCCAAAGCCCTGGCCGGTTGCAAGGGCCGGGTGGGACTGGTGGGACGAACTCGCGGATCAGCGCGGTGTCGAACGGGAGGTTGGCGCAGCACAGGTCCGGAGAGTTTGGCAAGCTCTCGCCTTTAAACATCACACATCCGTGCAACAACTGCCCGTCCTCATAGGCCAAATGCTCTTTGGCAAGCGGGAGCGTGCCCTTCAGGTGCATGGTGAAACATTCTCCAGCCTTAAGGTTGATGCCGTCGATTTGCATATGATAGAGTGTGCCCGGGGGCGGGGCGCCAATCTCCACTCGGTCGAGCTCGATGCCGTTCTTTTCGGCGGCGAACAGCACCAGCCCGTCGATATCCGTCCTGTCGAACGAGACGGTGCAGTTGGCTGGCACCCCCGTCGCGCCCCTGTCGTTGCAGGAGGTGAAGGTCAGCCTCATGTCGAAGACGCCGGTTGTGGGGTTTTTCTTCATCTCCCGGATGATGATCTCGTTGGGGTCGTGGATGAACTCGGGCATCTCCTCGAAAAAGAACCAGTCGACGACGTAGCGGGCATTGCTCCCCGAGTCGAGCCGCAAAAAGTCTCGGCCCCCGATGGTCACCTTCGTGAGTCCGAGGGCGGTGAGCCTCGTCGAGTAGTCAGGGCCGAGCTTGGCGAGCGAGTCGGTGTCGATTTGCGGGGTGCTCGAGGTGACGACGCCGAAGACGCTGACCACGCGGCCGGTGAAGTTGAGGTTTTGCTGGTTGCGCAGCGTGGCGAAGTAGCGGCCCTCGAGCGAGGGGTTGGTGTTGAGGTTGGGCACAAGCAGCACCGAGTCGTAAAAATTGGCCATGACGCCGGGAAAGAGGGCCTCCGTCCGGTCGTTCTGCACGTCGCCGCTGAACTGGTCGAGATTGGCGTGCGGGGCGTTTTTCCAGACCATCCCCATGATGGAGCTGTTGCCCGAGCTGCCTGACGGTATGGACTTGACGAGCGTGGCCGCCGCGTCCGTCGTCCGGGTGGCACCGTAGAATAGGGCCATCTGGTAGTTGTTGCTGCTCGAAAGGGCGGCACGGTTCCAGCCAATGCCCAACGTCGTCAGGCCGCCCTGCTCCTGGCCGATGTGGTGGTTGGCTTCCACCCCGATATGGCGCCCAGACCGGATGCTCCCCAGCATGAGATAGGCACCCGCACCGGGGCTGGAGGTGCCGTCAGGGTTGGTTAAAAGCTCGCGGCGCAGCGGGTCGGGCGGAGTGTACTTTGCCGTGAGACTGATGCCGGGCATGAACTGGGCCTCGTCAGCATAGGTGTGTGTCCAGGTCTTGTCGGCAAAGCTATAGGTAGTGCCTTTGTGGCCGCTGCTGGCCACCGAGATTCGTTCGCGGTTGCCATCGCCGTAGTCGGCGTAGATTTCATAGGCCGGGTCGAACGAGGCGAATTCTGACGTCGAAGGCAGGTGCTCGAGGTTGGGAAAGGCCTTGACGGTGAAAGTGACCACGCCTGCGTCAGAGGTGTACTCGAGGACTTGCCCAAAAAGCCTTGAAATGCAGAGGAAAAAACCGGCAGTTGCCCAAAGCCGCCGCCCTTTGCCGAAGTTGGTGATTGTTCCCATGATGCGGAGAGTGAAGTGATAGGTGAGAAAAACGTTTCACCCGATTATGCCCCTAAAGGTCTACGAGTTAGCGGCATTTCCATGTTGGGCCAGAAAAACTTCACTTCAGCTGCTCCCCCTTGCCCGCAGAAGCCTCTGCGAAGACACACCGCCCCAATCACTTCAGCAGCTCCCGCAACCTCCCGACGCTCTTCAAAAACCGCAGCTCCGCCAGCTTGTAGTTGAAAACCTCGCGGTCGAGCGCCGCCTGTGCCTCGCTCGCCGCCGTCTGCGCCGTGAGCACGTCGTTGAGCGAGACTAGCCCCTCCTTGTATTGTTGGAAGACCTTCCCATAGACCTCGACGGCCAGCGCGTTGTTGCCCCGTTGCGCCTCGAGCGAGCGCAGGCTGTTGCGCATCTGCTTCTTGGCGAAGCTGAACTCGAGCGACTTGAAATTCTCCAGTTGCCGCACGTCTTCCTCTGTTTTCTGCGATTCGAGGTCGAGCTGCTGCACGCGGTTCTTCTGCCCGAAGCCGTCGAAGATGGGGTAGCGCAGCCGCATCCCCACGCCCGCCAGCGGCTTCCATTTACCCTTCGGGTTGAAAAAATAGGGGTCGTCGCGCTGCGTCTGCCAGCCCACGCGGGCGAAGGCGTCGAGCGACGGCCCGTTCTCGCTCCGGGCGATTTTTGCGCGCAACTTGTTGATTTCCAGATTTTTAAAAAGAATCTTTACCTCCGTCGTCCCGAGCATCGGGGCGAGGTCGCCGCTCCAAACGGTCGTGTCGATGGAGGCGGTCAGCGCGTCGGTCGCCAGTTCGAGCGGCTGGTCGAGCGGCAGCCCTGTCATGAGATGGAGCAGCCCGATTTGATACTCAATGCCGAGCAGGAGGCTCTGCTTTTGCGTCTCCAGATTCGTCCGGGCGACTTGCAGCCGCTTTACGTCCGTCCGTGTGGCGAGGTCGTTTTTGAACTGAATCTCCGCCATCTTCGACAGGGCCTCGAGCTTGTCGAGGTTGGCCTGAAGACCCGACAAAGCGGACTGGTTCTGCGCCGTCTGGTAAAAATGCTGTGCCACCTGAAACAGCACCTCCTCCTCCGTCTTTTGAACGAGAAGCGCGGCGACGGCCATCCCCGCCTGCTTCATCTTCCCCCCCGAAAAAACGCCCGGCGCGATGATTTTCTGGTCGAGCCTGACCTCGCCGCTCAACTGAAAAGGCTGCCCGAGCGTCGCCTCCTCGTATTCGTTGGAAGTTCCCAAAAGATCGCCCGGCAAGAAGCTGACCGGCTGCCGGAACCAGTCCTCCGTCAGCACGTTGGCATAGACCTGTGGGTAGCCCTGCGCCCGTTGCTCCTTCACCTTTTTGACGAGGCCGACCCGGTCAAGTTCCGCCTTCTTCACCGACGAGCTGGCCCCGACGGAGCGGCGCAGGCAGTCGTCGAGCGTCAGACGGAGCGGCTTTTGAGCGAGGGTTTCACCCATAAAAGCGGCAAAAAGCACGGCAAAAAAGGCGGGCCTGTCCATGATGGAGGTTTTGCAAAAAGCGACGGGGCGACTCGAAGTCGCCCCGTCGCCGCGCTAAAGTTTACTTGATGACCTTCATTTTCATCTTGACATCAGCCTCCGGCCGGTCGCCCCGCGCCGTCTTCACAGCCGCAATTTTGTCGAGCACGTCCAGCCCCGCGACGACGCGCCCGAAGGCCGTGTACTGAAAATCGAGGTGCGGCGTGCCGCCGAGTTGTTTGTACAGGGCGCGGTTCTCGGGCGAGTATTTCTTGCCCGTCCGGGCCTCGATTTGGTCGAGGAAGTCGTCGGTCACCGGCCCGCCCTGCACGATGTAGAACTGCGAGCCGCTCGACTCGCGCTTCGGGTTGACGTTGTCGCCCGTCCGCGCCGCCGCCAGCGTGCCTTTGATGTGTACGAGCGAGTCGACGAACTCGCCCGGCACCGTGTAGCCCGGCCCGCCCATGCCGAGCGCGACGCCGGGGGCCGCCCCCTTAGAGTTGGGGTCGCCGCCCTGGATCATGAAGTTCGGGATGATGCGGTGGAAGAGCGTTCCGTCGTAATAGCCCTCCTCGGCGAGTTTGAGGAAGTTGTCGCGGTGCTTCGGCGTGGCGTTGAACAGCTCGACGGTCATCGTGCCGAAGCCTTCGGCCGTGATTTCGACGAGGCACTTTTCGGGCGCTTTTACTTGAATGGTTTTTTCCACAATCTTGGATTTTGAGCCTTTCGAGGCGGTGAGTTTGACAACGTAGTTGCCCGAATGGGCGTATTGGTGCTCGGGCGCGGCCTCCGTCGAGGTCTGCCCGTCGCCGAATTCCCAGAGGTACTTGTCGGCCTTCAGGCTCTCGTTTTTGAACGAGACGGTGGCCGGGGCGACGAGCTTCTTGCCCATGTCATAGGTGAAAAGAGCGGCCGGTTTCGGCGAACAGGCGGCGAACGCGACGGCCGCCAGCAATGCCGCGAGGGCTTTTTTCATGTCGATGAAATTGAATTTAGGTTTGAGAAGACTGGCTTTCCGGGGCGGGCAAAAGTAGAACGATTGGCCAATTGGCGGCGGCGTTCCAACCTTTACGCCATCGCGCCCCGATCTCTCATTCACCCATTTTCAAATTATCCCGTTCTCAAAAATGCAGTTCTCCACCCTCGCCGCCCGCGAGACCGCCGACCCGAAGACCACCCGCCCGCACACCCTGCCGCTCTATGCCACGTCGAGCTATGCCTTCGACAGTATCGACCAGGGCATCGACATCTTCACGGGAAAGGAAAAAGGCCACGTCTACAGCCGCTACGGCAACCCGACCATCGAGGCCGTCGCCGAGAAAATCGCGCAGATGGAGGCGCACGGCACCGGGCTGTCGGCTGTCGGATTGATGACGAGCAGCGGGATGTCGGCCATTTCGACGCTCCTTTTCGGCCTCCTCAAATCTGGCGACCGCGTTCTCACGCAGGGAAATCTTTATGGCGGGACGACCGAGCTTTTCAACGCCGTCTTCTCTCCCCTCGGCGTCGAGCCGGTCGTCGTGGATTTCAGAAACCTCGAAATGGTGGAGGATTCTTTGAAAAAAGACCCGCGAATCCGGCTGATCTACTGCGAGTCGCCGACCAACCCGACGCTCTCCTGCGTCGATCTCGCCGGGGTCGCCGCCATCGCAAAACGGCACGGCGTGGAGACGGCCGTCGACAACACCTTCCTCTCGCCCTACCTCCAGCAGCCCCTCGCACTCGGCATCGACTGGGTCATCCACTCGACCACGAAGTACCTCTGCGGACACGGCAACAGCATCGCCGGCTGCATCGTCGGGACCGACGACGGGGCGATGCGCCAAAAAGTCTGGAAAGTGATGAAGCTCGTCGGCACCAACGCCAGCCCGTTCGAGGCGTGGCTCGTCCACATGGGCATGAAGACGCTGCCGCTGCGGATGGAAAAACATTGCGCGAACGCGCAGGCCATCGCCGAGTTCTTGGAAAAGCACCCGGCCGTCGGGCGCGTCAACTACCCTGGGCTGCCGAGCCACCCTGACCATTTTTTAATGAAAAAACAGGCTCGCGGACACGGCGGGATGTTGAGCTTCGAGCTGTCGGGCGGCCTCGACGCGGGCATCCGGGCGATGAACCGGGTGAAACTCTGCACCCTCGCCCCGACGCTCGGCGACGTCGACACCCTGATTTTGCACCCGGCCTCGTCGTCGCACCTCAACGTCGCCCGCGATGTGCGGCTGGCCAGCGGAATCACCGACGGGCTGGTGCGGCTCTCCGTCGGAATTGAGGACTCAGCGGACCTTATCGGGGATTTGGGGCAGGCGATTGGGTGAGTTTTTAATCAAAAACACTCAAAAATGAACGCAAAAACATTCTTTCTCGCCCTTTCGCTCCTCTGCCTCGTGGCCGAGGCCTCGGCCCAACTGACCCTCGAGCGCATCGACGGAAAGCGAACCGCTCATATCCGCGACGGCCGCAAAATCTCGGTGAAGACCGTCCAGCAGTCGAGCCTCATGCCCTGCGACAGCTATCTGACGACCGTCGGAACGTTCAAGCTTTTTCGAAAAGACACGGTCTGGATGGTCGCCCAAAGCCAACGCTTCCTCTCAAACCTCAACGACACCGTCTGGACGAAACAGGAGACGGAGTTCAGGTACGGTGCCCGCCCGCCGCTCACGGCCATCCCGGCGGCCGGGCTATTAGAGGTGGTGAAATACCGGCGCGGCGGCAAAAAGCGCGACGACTGGGGCGGCGCGCTGATGCTGGTGTCGGCCTTCCACGCCCTGTTCATCGGCCCGATTTTCAGCGGGCGGGAAAGGAGGGCGAGCGACCTCGTTGCCTTCGGCACGTTGGGAATGGGGACTTTTCTGCTCGCCCTGCCCAACAAGAAGGTCTACAAAATCCAGCAGGGCAGCTCGACGGAGGGGCGGACTTGGCAAATCAGGCGATAGCTCGGGCAAACTCAAACCGGGTCCACATCCACCTCGACCCCCGTGTTGCCGAAGCCCGACTCGCCCAGCAGTTCCTGCGCCTTCTCCAAAATCGTCTTTTTCACAGAGGCCAAAGCCGCCGCCTCCCGCTCGATTTTCACCAAAATCTCCATCCGGTACTGCAGCCGGATGCGGGCGACGTCGGGCACCGCCGGGCCGCTCACCCGGTCGCCGAGCGACTTTCGCAGCCACATCCCGAGGAGCTTGGCCGCGTCGTAGCAGGTCTCCGGTTTTTTGTGCTTCACCACGAGCTTCACGACGCGCTGGAAGGGCGGGTAGCCGAACTCGCGCCGCTCGTTGATTTCCCTCAAAAAGTAGCCCGACCAGTCGCCTTTCATCACCTCGAAAAGGACGGGGTGCTCCGGGTTCCAGGTTTGGATGAGGACTTTTCCCTGCCGGTTCTTACGCCCGGCACGGCCCGCAACTTGGGTCAAAAGCTGAAAAGCCCGCTCGTTCGCCCGAAAGTCCGGCCAGCCCATCAACTGGTCGGCCGCGACGACGCCGACGAGGCCGACGTTCTCGAAATCCAGCCCCTTCGTCACCATCTGCGTGCCGACCAAAACGTCGAGCCTTTTTTCCTCGAAGTCGTTGATGAGCTTGGAGAGCGCGTTGCGGCCGGAGGCCGTGTCGTAGTCCATCCGAGCGATGCGGGCCGTGGGGATGAGGAGGCGCAGTTCCTCCTCGATCTTCTCCGTCCCGAAGCCGAGCATCCGCAGCCGCGCGGAGGCGCATACGGGGCATTTCTTCGGCAATTCCTGCTGGAAGCCGCAGTAATGGCAGCGCATCGACTGGCTGTGCTGGTGGTAGGTGAGCGAGACGTCGCAGTTGCGGCAGTGGCATTTCCAGGCGCACTCCTCGCACTGGATGATGGGGGCGAAGCCGCGCCGGTTTTGGAAGAGGATGACCTGCTCGCCCCCCGCGATTGTCCGTTTGATGCTCTCCAAAAGGGGGCCGGAGAAGGGGCCGTGCAAGTCCTTCTTCTGCGCCGCGTCGCGCAGGCTAACCAATTGAATGTCAGGCATTTTCAGCCCGCCGAACCGCTCGTCGAGCGAGACGAGGCCGAAGCGACCGACCTGCGCCGCGTGCCATGCCTCGACCGACGGCGTGGCCGTGCCGAGCAATGTTTTCGCCCCGCAAATCGAGGCGAGGTAGATGGCCGCGTCGCGCCCCGAGTAGCGCGGGTCGGGGTCGTGCTGTTTGAAACTGGAGTCGTGCTCTTCGTCGATGATGACCAGCTTCAGGTTTTCAAAAGGGAGGAAGACGCCCGACCGCGCTGCCAACACGACCGGCTTGCCCGCCATCGCCGCCCGCCACACCTCGACGCGCTCGTTGTTGTTGATTTTGGAGTGGTAGACGGCGATGTCCTTCCCGAAGACCAGTTGCAGCCGCCCGACAATCTGCGTCGTCAGCCCGATTTCAGGCAGGAGGTAGAGCACCTGCCCGCCCTCGGCCATCGTCTTTTTGATAAGCTCGACGTAGACCCGCGTCTTCCCCGAACCGGTGACGCCGCGCAGCAAGACCGTGTTTTTCGACTCAAAACCGGCCAGGATTTCATCAAAAGCCCGCTGCTGGGCGCTCATCGAGGCTCTCGCCCTGCTCGTCACCCATGCCGTCGATGCGGCTGACCTCTCTTTCATAAAGCTCGACGTGTCCCTTTTTTGCCAATGCGGCGAGCGCGCCGGGGTTGTTCACACGGTTCATCACCTCCGAGCGCAGGACGACTGCTTTCTGTTTCGAGAGGGTGATGACGGCGAGCAAAACCTCAAGCTGCTTCTCCGCCTTCTCGATTTTTTCAAAAACGCCTTTCAGCAAAGTCGGGTCGGCCACCAGTTCATCCGCCAGCCGGACGCAGCCGACGACGCGCGGCCGGAACTTCTCCTGCAGCTCCTCTTTGAAAAAAAGGACGCCCTTTTCGAGCAGCCCTTTGAGCAGCGGCCAGACCGTTTTCCGGTTGACGATGCCGCGCACGTCGTCGACCGAGATTTCCTTTTGAATCAACAGTGCCTCGCCGACGAGGTACTCGTCGTGGTCGAGTTGGCTGAAATCCTCGCCGTATAAGTCGTTGAAAACCAGCGTCGTCTCGCTCGAAAGGCGCAAGTGGGCGGGCAGCGCGGCGGCCATCACCTCGCCGAGGGTGCAGCAATAATACTCGGCCATCCACCGCCAGAGTTTGAGTTGAAGCTCGGTGACGACCGGTGTCTCGTCGAGCAGGCCGAGGATGGGCTTCACCCGCAAGATGTCGTCCGGCTGCCGGTCGTGGAGGGCCGCGACGAGGCCGCTGAACAGTTTGTTCTTCCCGAAATTGACCTCGACGCGGATGCCGACCTGCACCTTCCCGGCCAGCTCGGGCGGGATTTGGTAGGTGAACGTCGGGCGCGGCAGGCGGGTGGGGAGGATGATCTCGGCGAAGCGCATGGGTTGATTTTGCGGACAAAGGCGAAGATAGACGTCGAGGGAAGACCTTCGGGCCAGATGCCTTTTTGCAAAGGCCGCCGCCACGCCATGCTTTTTACATTTGCCATCTGCTCAACCACCCCACTTCCGCTAGCCCGTGTGGGGCGAAATGTTGGTTGCCAAATGGGCCAAAAACCGGTGAAGCAGATTTGATTGGCTTTCAACGGTTGACCACTGCGCTCGGCTGGCGCGGTGGCACTGCTCAATCGACAATCCGGAATTTCACAACTGGCACCACAAGCTGCGGCATCGAAAGCGAGGCCAGTTGGGCCTCGAACTCGCCCGCGTGATCAAACACGAAGTGGCCGGTCTCACGGGACGGGCTGGAGCTTTTCACAGCTTTGGTCAGGTCGAGGGTGACGGTCAGTTTTTCTCCCGGCTTGATTGTCCGTTCGCCGGATGCGGCGGGTTCCCTTTCCGAATCCTCATTTTCGACGAAGGCGAGGGGCCGGACGCAGTTCTTGTCGGTGAAGTTTTCGCGGACAAAGACGGAGAACTCCGTCACCATCGCGTCCGGGTAGAATGAATGCAACGGCAGCTCGAACTCGCCCGTGTTTTGAAATAAGACCTCAATCTCAACCGGCTCGCCGACGTGGAGCGGTGCTTTTTTCAGGCTCGCGACCAGTTTCACGTCAAAGAAGAAGACCGTACTGGTGACCCGCCATATAAGGTTGTAATAGGAATAGTGGCGGACATCAGGCCTCCCGCCCATTTTCTCGGTCTCCAGTATCATTCGCATCGCCGCCCTCGCCCCTTCCGGGGTTCTCAAATCTGCGTTGTCGATTAGTAGCCAGTTCACTTTGGGCAGCAGCGAGGTCTGCGGCCAGCGGCGGAGAAATGCCTCCAGTGCCTTGCAATTGCCGCTTCTGTCGCGCCCCACATCGCTGTCTCGGCTCAACCGCAGGCAGGTGCGCTCGAAGTCGGCGTCGTCGGCCCGCTCGCTGTTTGGGAACTCGGCCAAGATTCGCAGGTAGAAGGAATCGACCAGGTTTGGGCCCCGGCCCGACCACCATTCGCCCCAGCCCCCGCTGGAAAAAAACCTGGTGCAGATGATTGGCCACATCTCCACCGATTTTGCCCAGAGCCTTTCGTCGGCGGGCAAGTCTTTTTTGTCCAAGTCCCTCATTTTTTGGAGGTGCAATTGGAGGGTATCCCAGGCTTCTTGGTAGTCGGAGCGGATGGCGGGCGGCGAGTTGTTGACTAAAAACTCGAGCTCGTCCCAATCCGTGCGCAGCGCGAGCCGACGACTCCAATCAGCAAAAGTGCTCCTGGCCCAATCTGCCCCCAGCCGCTCGTCGAAAAGCACCCGCACGTTTTCCCGGCTGAACTCGACGGAGACCAGAGCCATCGCGTCTGTTGTTCTTTTTTGAAAGTCAGGTTCGCTCTCCACCGGGAAGCGACTTTTGAGGAACTCGATTTTCGCTTGCTTGGCTGCCAGCGGCTCCTTTTTATTGAGCCGGATAGAGTCGCAGGCCCGCTCGAACGCTTTTTTCTGTTCTTGAAAGACATGCCAGTCGGGCGGCCTGTTTTGGAAAAAGCCCTTTCCGACCACTGTCAGCGAGTCGTCGAAGAGGAGGAAGATTTGGTCGGTGTCGATGGCAATGCTTCTCAATGTCTTGCCCGGCCTCGGCCTGCGCCAAAGCTGTTTCAACCCGGTTTTTTGAGAAAAACAGCCCAGGATTTCCTCGTCCGAAAACCAGATTTCGCCAGGCGAACCAGCAATTTGAAAACGCCTGTACTCGTCGTAGGTCAGCCGCCAGCGGATTCGCTGGGAGGTTTTCAGGTCTACCCGTTCGACCATTGACCGCCCAATAGAAGCGTTGACGGTCCACAAAACACTGCCTTCGAGGGCCGACCAATCATTGCTTTTTATAAAAATAGGCTCGCCAAAACTGACCCAGCCGCCCAGCGAGTCCGGTGCGGAGCGTGCCGCCGCCACCCGGGCCTTCCCCAGCGAATCGACGAGCATCACCGGGCCTTTTTTCTGGATGACCATCGAACGGCCGCCTGCCGAGAACCAGTGGGATATGGAGTCGACCGAGATGCCCCATAGCTGCTCTTCCACGCCCCAACAGGCCGTCGCCGGGTCGTAGGAAAAGAGGGTTGTGGGCCGGTTGCGGTCGTTCGGGCTTTGCATCCAAACGAGCAGCTTGCCGGAGGGACCGCGCTCGATTTTCAGCACCTTTTGGTTGGGCGAGCGGCCGACCAGCCCGAACTTCTGGGAAGCCCGGTCGAAGGCGAACAGGCCCGAGGTCGCGCCGACCCAGACCGTCTTTTCGTCAAAAAAGAACTGGTTGGCATAGCCGTTTGCCAGCCCAAACTCGCTGTGCTGCAAGGACTGGGCATCGATTTGGGAAATGTAGCCGCCCTCGACGACCCACCACTTTTCTTTTTCAAAAGGGTCTTGCTGGGGCGGCAGAGATGAAGAGCTGGACAAGCTGAACGAGGTGAGGGAGTCGAGCCGAAAGTCGAAAAGAGAGAACCGCGAGTTGTTGTCCCAGAGCCAGACCCTCGGCGGGTCGGACGAGAGAGTGGCCACCTTGCTCGCCCCGGCGACGTAAAAGGAGCGCGGTGCTGCATCGCAGGCCGAATCCTGGGCGAAGGCGGGCCAGTTTTGGAGAAAGAGGGCGAGCAGCAGGAGGCAGTTTTTCATGGCCGGGCTTTTTGAGGTTCAAGTTGCGGCTTTGCCGGTTGGAAGTTGTGGCCCGATTTCGGGCGGCTTTCGGCAAAAAACGAGTTGGCGAGGGCAAAAACCTCCCGGAATGCTCCAATTTCACCCCGCAAAGCATCGACGTGGGAAGCTCCAAACCGAGTTTCTTTTTCTAAAAAAAACAAGTCCATCATGGCCAAATTGAACAAAGCCACCTTCCAGTTCGGTGGCCAGAAAGTTGCCCTTACAAAGAGCACGACGCTCGCCGCCGTCAAGTATGTCAAGGGCGCCGCGCCAAAGGGCAAGGCCGCCAAAGGCGAGGAGAGCCAGCTCGAATCCTTCCGCCTCGTCCGCGCCCCGAGGGGCATCGACTCGAAGCTCGACCAGCTCCGCCGCTCGGCGAAAGTGGCGACCGGCTCGCACGTCTTCCACATGGGCGACACCGACGCGCCCTTTGTCCCGACGGGGAAAATCTACATCGAGTTCGCCGTCGACGCGGGGGTGAACGCCGTGCGCGACCTCCTCGAATCGCTGCACCTGCGGACGGACTCGACGGAGGAAGGGGGCGTTTATCACGTCGCCGTGACCGCCGCCTCGCCCAACCCGGTGAAGTGTTGCGTCGCCCTCCAGAAGGAGAAAATCGTGCTGGTCGCTGAGCCGGAGTTCGTCACCCTGCCGCAGACGAACGACTTCCTGATGCCGCTCGGCAAGTTCATCAAGACCCAGTGGCACCACAAGAACACGGGCGAGCCAATCCCCATCATCGACATAGACAACGCCGTCTACGGCAAGAACCACTTCAAGAAAGGGGCCGACGCACGCGTCTTCGATGCGTGGCAATACCTGCAGGACTACGGCTCGTCGAGCATCCGTGTGGCCGTCATCGACACGGGCTTCGATGTTGAACATCCCTCGCTCGTCGGGAACGGCTCCAAAATCCGCCTGCCGTTCAACGCGGGCGACAACAACACCGACGTCTCGCCCATCTATTTCAACCGCGATGGAGAGGCGCATGTCGCGGCGCACGGCACGAGCTGCGCGGCCGTCGCCGTCGGCGCGCTCGACGACCAGGGCGTGTACGGCGCGGCGCCGAAGTGCCAGCTCACGCCCATCAAGCTCGACATCCTGTCCGACTCGGCCATCATCGCCGCCTTCCGCCACGCGATGAACAACAACGTCGACATCATCTCTTGCTCGCTCGGCTTCCCGTCGGCGGTGCCGCTTTCCACGCAGGTTTCCAATTTCCTGAAAAAGGTGGCGACCGAGGGGCGCGGCGGGCGCGGCATCCCGATGTTCTTCGCGGCGGGCAACGCCAACCCGAACACCAACTACCAGCCGCGCCAGATTTCGGACTTCGCGGCCGACCCGTCGGGCATCTGCGTCGTCGCCTCGAACAGCCTCGACGAGCGCAGCGACTATTCTTTCTATGGAAAAAACGCCTGGGTTTCAGCCCCAACCAACGGCGACCCCGGCGTCGGCATCACTACCGCGACGGCCGACTTCGACGGCGCGAACATCACGCACGGCTACACCTCGGGCTTCGGCGGCACCTCGTCGGCCGCGCCGCTGACTGCGGGGATTTGCGCCCTGATGCTCTCGGCGAACCCCGGTTTGACGGTTTCTCAAGTCAAAGACATCTTGAAAAAGACAGCCGACAAAATCGGCCCGGCCAGCGACTACGACTCCAGCGGCCACTCCGACGAGCGCGGATTCGGGCGAGTCAACGCGCTGAAAGCCGTGCAGATGTCGGCCCCCGGCGCGGCCCCGGCTCCGGCGGCGAACCGGCAGAAAGGGAAGGTGATTTCCAAATTTTTGAACGTCCGCAGCGGCCCCGGCACCAATTTCAAAAAGGTAGATGAACTGGTCAGCGGCGCGGTCGTCGAGCTTCTCGAAAAGCAGGACTCGTGGTACCGCATCGGCGACGGCCGCTGGGTGAAAGGGGATTTTCTCCAAATCATCGCCGCGCCGAAGACCGGAAAGGTCGTCTCGGCCGACGCGCTCAACGTGCGCTCGGGGCCGGACGTGACCTATTCGAAAGTGGCCTTTTTGAAATCCGGTGCGACCGTCACGGTCTACGAGACGGCGGCCAACGGGTGGGTGCGGATTGGCGAAGGGCAGTGGGTGAGCGGCAAATTCATCAAGATTGGCTGATTTTGAATGGAAAAAGTCCATTTCACGACGGCAAAGACCCGCGACGACATCGCCGCCATCATCGAACTTCAGCGGCTCAACCAGGTCAAGAACATCGACCCGGAGACCGCCCGTTCGCAGGGCTTCATCACTTTCCAGTACCACGTCGAGGGGCTTTTTGCGATGAACCAGAAATTCCCCTCGGTCGTCGCGTGGGCAGAGGACGGGCGGCTGGCTGGCTACAACATCTCCGCCTCCTCGACCGACCGGGGCCACTTCCCACAGCTCGACGGGCTGTTCGCGGTCATGGACTCCCTTTCTTTCCGGGGGAAAAAACTGGAGGGCGAGCCGATGATGCTCTGCGGGCAGATTTGCGTAGCGCAGGGCTTCCGGGGGCAAGGCGTTTTCGAGGGCCTCTATGGGAAATTCCGAGAGCTGTGGTCTGCCGATTTCGAGTTCTGCCTGACGGAGATTTCAACCCGCAACACCCGCTCGCTGCGGGCACACGAGCGGGTCGGGTTCGAGGTTTTCCATGAATATTTTGACCCGACAACAAGCGAAAGATGGGCCGTCGTCGGCTGGGCGTGGAGGTAGAGAAGCGATGCACCGCGCCTCTACTTGGCCCAGACTTGCAGCGGCCCGCCGTTGTTCCCAACCAAAAGCAGGTTTCGGCCGGTGATGCTTTTCAAAAGCACCGCCCGCCGCGCATCGAGCGAGGCGTTGATGCCCGTCTCGCGGCTGCCCTTCGGGGAGAAATTCCCTTTCCCGTCGTTCATCAGCATCAAGCCGGAGCCGCTGTCGCAGCGGCCGCTCTCGACCTCGAAGCCCCAGTCGTTGCCGGCGAGGAACAAGTCCGCGTCGCCGTCGCCCTCGAAGTCGCTGGAAATCAACGACTTGACCGGGAAAACCTGCGCCTCGTTCGGAAAAGGATGGAAGACGAACCGCCCCTTTTGGTTCTCAAACCAGCCGCTGGCCAGTTCCTCGGCGGTCAAATGGAGGGCCGCGTCGAGGTCGCTCTTCGGGTAAAAATCCTGCACGACGGCCGTCGAATAGGCGGCGTATCGGACGAACTTTTTCTTCAGAGGCGGCAATTGCTTGAGCATCTGGTCGCGGTACGGGACGGGGAAAAGCCGGTCGCCCTCCCATTGGCAGAGCAGCGGGTCGAGGCTGCCGTTGCTGTCGAAATCCTTTGCGAAAACTTCGAGCGGCTTCTCAATCGAGGCTCGATAGCGGGTGTTGAGGCCCTGATTCCCGGCGGCGATGTCGAGGTCGCCGTCGCCGTCGAGGTCGGCGAGAGAAAGGGAGTTCCACCAGCCGCCGGACTTCTTGAGGCCGAATTTTTCGGTTGCCAGCTCGAATTTCCCCCCGTTGTTTTTGAAAACGGCAATCGGCATGAACTCGCCGCAGGCAATCAGCTCGGGTTTTTGGTCGCCGTCGAGGTCGCCAAACTTGATGTCGGTGACCATGCCTAGCTTTTCAAAACCGGGCGCGACGAGCGGGGTGGCGTTGCCAAATTTCCCGCCATTGTTTTGCAAAACAAACCCGGCCGACGGCTGCGGCCAGCGCCCCGGAAATCCTCGTCCGCCGATGAAGAGGTCGATGTCGCCGTCGCCGTCAAAGTCGAGCGGCTCGACGGCACCGCCGCTCTCGTCCTCGCGGGGGATGCTGCCGGTTTTGTCAAAAGAGAAGTTGGCTTTGCCATCGTTCAGGTAAAGCCGGTCGTAGTAAAAGAGGACGCCGCGCTCCGCCTCGTTTCCGCCGCTCACCACGAAGAGGTCGTTGTCGCCGTCGCGGTCGGCGTCGAAAATCAGCGCGTCCACGTCCTCGAAAAGGGTGTCGAACTGCAAGCCGCTCTGCGACGGCGCGAACCGGCCATCCGCCTGTTGAAAGAACATCGAGCCGCGCGAGCCAAACGCGCCACCGACGTAGAAATCCTCCATCCCGTCGCCGTTCAGATCGCCCGTCGCGATGGGCGGGCCTTGATTCGACATCTTGTGCGGGATGAGCCGTTCGCGGGTGAAGTCGTCGAAGGGGTTCTCCTTGTGGACAAAGTTTATCCCGAGCACGGCCGAAACCTCGTGCCACTCGGCCGTCGGGTTTGGTGGCAAAATCTGCCCGTTTCCAGTCGCTTGTGAGTATTTCAACGTGATTCGTTGGTCGGCCGGAAGGTTTTCGAGCACCTGAAACTTGCCGTCGGGCCACTGGATTTCCAGCTTTGAAACCGTCGTGTTCTGCCCGAGGCCGACGTGGTAAAGTGGCTCGACCGTGCTCATGAAACCGCGCGTCGGCTGCACCTCCCAATATTGCTGGCGACCGTCGGGCGTGGTCGCCCGGAGCTTCGTGGATAGGCCGTCGGGGTTCCCCTTCGGGCCTTCGAGCTTGGCTTGCAGGTAGTGGCCGAGGCCCTTTTCCCGCGAGAGGTTTTGATAAATGGCCGCCGGTTGGTCGGTCCGGTTGACAACGAGGTCGAGGTCGCCGTCGCCGTCGAGGTCGGCCCAAATGGCGGCGTTGGAAAGGCCTTTTTCGCCGAGGCCCCACGAGTTGCTCACTTCGGAAAAGGTGAGGTCGCCGCTGTTTTTGAACAGGTAGTTGTGCAGCGGCTGCGTGTTGATGGTCTGCAAAGCCTTCCAAAGCTCGACCGAATCATGGGTCGTGCGCAGCAGCGAGTCCATCGTGTAGGTGACGAAATCGAGGTCGTTCACGTCGCGCTTGAAGCCGTTGGAGATGAACAGGTCTTTCCACCCGTCGTTGTCGAAATCCTGCGCGAGGGGCGACCACGACCAGTCGGTGTTCGGGATGCCTGCGAGGCAGCCGACGTCGGTGAAGCCCGCTCCGGTGTTGACTTGCAACATGTTGCGCATGAACTGTTGCCCGTATCCGTACTTGAGCAGCGTGTTGAACCTGTCCGGCACCATCGGCGTGGCCATGATGTTCTGGCGGCTGCGCTCCTCGGGGTTCATATCGAGCGAGACGAGGTCGGGGAGGCCGTCGTTGTTCAGGTCGGCCGCGTCGCTGCCCATCGAGAAGTGGCTCGTGTGGCGGAACCAGCGGCCGAACTGGTCGGTGAAAGTGCCGTCGCGGTTGTTGATGTAGAGGATGTCCGGCTCGATGTAGTCGTTGGCCACGTAGATGTCGGGCCAGCCGTCCGAGTTGAAATCCTGCACAGAGAGGGAGAGGCTGAACTTTCGGTTCTGGATGCCCGCCTTTTTCGACACCTCGGTGAAATGTCCGCCGTCGTTGCGCATCAGGCGGTCGCTTTCGAACTCGTCCTCCGGCCCCGTTTCTCTTTTCAAGCCACCGGCTGCCGTCTGTTGGACGCGCATCTTCGTGACGGTCGAGAAATTGGCCGGGCGGTTGATGATGTAGCAGTCGAGGTCGCCGTCGAGGTCGAAGTCAAGGAAGGAGGCATGGGTCGAGGCGCAGCGGGTGTCGAGGCCGACCTTCGAGGCGGACTCCTCGAAAAGGGCGTTGCCCGTGTTCAAAAACAAAAGGTTTCCGCGCTCCTCCGGCCGCTGGCCGACGCGGCAGAGGTAAATGTCGGGCCAGCCGTTGCCGTCGACGTCGGCAATGGCGATGCCGGTTTTCAGGCCGGGTATCTGGTGGCCGATGCCGGATTTTTCGGTCGCGTCCTCGAACTTGAAATCGCCCCGGTTGAGGTAAAGTTTGGGCTGGCCCATCGTCGAGACGAAGAACAAGTCCGGCCTTCCATCTTTGTCAAAATCGTGGCAGCCGACGGCCCCGCCGAGATACAAGTGGTTGAGGGTGAGGTAGTTGACCGAAGGGTTCTCGTCGATGATGTTCTTGAACTCGACGCCGGTCTGGGCTGGTGAGAGGAGCTGGAAGTGTGGGTCTTTCGCGCTGCCGCCCGAGCCGCCGGGGCCTGTTTTTCCGCACGAGAAAAGGAGAAGGCCGAAGCCGACGGCCGCTGCCGCAAAAGTCTTGTTTATTATAAATTCCATCGAGAAAGGCTGGTTCAAAGTCGCCCAAAACTACCTGTGCGGGAAAAAACGGGCCGTTTTTTCCCAAAAATCAGCCATAACAACCTGCCCACTACGCGAATGCCGCAGAGGTCCAAAAAACAAAATACGCGACTTTGGTATTGGGCAGGGGCACCCTCCAGGTCCACCTTCGCCACCACAATCGGGCGGTCGCAGCAAGTCGGAAAAACAAAGGCAAACACTCCCACCTGCATCAAGTCAGCACGCGCCCGGCAGCAAGTCCCCCATGTTCGCTTGCTTTTTAATACCCTTTCCAATCCACGTCCTTCTCAACCTTCTCTCCATCAGCAACACGCTGTGCTTCCAGCATTTTTAAACCAATTTTTTACCAACTCAATTAGTGAAACCATGAGAAGGATTCTCCTCGCCGCGATTGCCTTGTCTGTCGTCAATTTCGTGAACGCCCAAAACAACTCGCTCAACCTTGAGCAAACGGGCAACAAGAACATCACCGACCTCGTCCAGACTGGCTCCGCCAACAAGGCCAACATGACCCAAAAGGCCAGCGGCAACGAGGCCTCCGTCAGCCAAGTCGGCAAGACCAACACGCTCGACCACACCTCGACGGGCGACAACGCCAAAGTGACCGTCGTGCAGGCGGGTGACAACAACACGACCTTGCAGGAAATCACGAAAGCCAACGCCATCGTCGTCGCCTCCTCGAAGGGCAACAACAACGCCGTGACCCAGCGCGTACTCTCGGCCAACTCCGAGGTCAACGCCATCCAAGAAGGCGACGACAACCTCGTCGTTCAGCAGCAGACCTCCGGTGCCGCCGGGCAGAACTACTCGGCCATCAAGCAGGTCGGCAGCAAGAACAAGTCGTTCAGCGAACAGACCGGCGAGAACAACCGCCACAGCGACGAGCAGACGGGCAACACCAACTTCTCCGCCTCGGCACAGATTGGCACGTCCAACGCAGTGGGCATCGTCCAGAAGGGCGACGGCAACTCGGTCAACGTCGCGCAGGACGGTGCCAACAACTTCGCCGGCGCGCCAGACGCCGACCTTGTCCAGCGCCTCGTCCAATCGGGCAACGCCAACGAAATCATCCTCAACCAAAAGGGGACGAAGAACACCACCGCCATCACCCAAACGGGCAACGGCAACTCGTCGACCGTCGGCCAGAACGGCGACCTGCACAAGTCCATCATCCGCCAGTCGGGCGACTTGAACAAGGCGGCGGTCAAGCAGTCGAACTAAAGTCGAATGCTGTTTTTCAGCATTGCGAAAGATAAGGTTTTAGGAAGGACCGGAGTGGCGGGCATACGGCTCGCTGCTCCACTTCCTTCCCGGCCAACAGACCTCCAAACCGTTGAAAACCAGCAAATTATGTCCCGTTATGAACCGCCACTTTTTGAAAAGGCTGGTTTCAGGATTCGTGGGGGTCATCTGCGCTTGGTCGGTCTGCAGCTCGCAGACGCTCGGCGTGGATGACATCCTCAATCCGCCGACCGACCTCTCGGGGTGGACACAGGCAGGGGCAAGAAGCTCCGTTTTCATCACGCAGGCCGGGAGGCTCAACGAGGCCCAAATCTTGCAGGCCGCACCGAAGACGACGATTCTCGCCCAAACCAACCTCGTTCGCGTCCTCCAATTGGGCGAGGGCAACTTCGCTCAGACCAACGCCAACGGGGCCAACAACCGGACCGATGCCCTCCAATGGGGCAACGGGAACTCGGTCATCTCGAATGTTCAGGGCGTCAACAACGCCTCGCGGCTCGTCCAGACGGGCAACACCAACACGTTAATCCAGACCCTGGTCAACACGAACAACGTCCAGACCGACTTCCAGCAGAACGGCGACAACAACCGCATCGAGCAGGAAGTCCAGGGCGTGACCAACCTCCCCGTCAAGCTCATCCAAAACGGCAACGGGTTAAATGCAATCATCCGGCAAATCAACCTTTGAGGTTTTTGCGAGGCGCGGCCGCCGATGGCCCGCCGTCTTTTTTTGCGGCAGCATCCTCTTTTTGTTAATCGCCTCCCCGGCTTTTCTGGCTGCCCAATCCTCCCCCCGCCACGATTCATCGCAAGTCTTTCTCCGGGTCTCGCCCGCCGACGTCGACAGCAGTTTTCGGCTGCGCGCCTTCTTTTCGAGCGGAAACAAATTTCCGCGCTACCTCTACTGGCGCAGCCAGACGGTCAGGAAGTTCGAGAAAATGGAGCGCGAAAGCGGCGACTTCGTCTCGCTTCCCGCCGACACCACGCTCGTCTGGGAAGGCAGTTTCCGATTGGAGAAAAACGACTTGCGCTCGGTCAACTTCTACGTCATCGACAACGACCTCATCGTCGGCTCGGCGGAAATCAGGTTCGACACCCTGAAACTGACATTTCCAAAAACCGAAGTCGCGGTCGCTCAAACGAACAGCCCGGCCGGGGCCTCGCCTGAAAAAAGCAACGAGACCCCGCCGGGTTTGCCTATCCCAACGGCACCGAAACCGGAGCTGAAACTGGCGAAGGACGACTTCGAAATCGACGGAATCGTCTCGACGGACGTGCGGACGGGCTTCGGCCGACAGTTCCTCGCCAACTTTCAGGAGGCGTGGCAACCGCCGGAAAAAATTGGCGGCTATTGGATTTCCATCAAAGAAATCCTCACGCCGGGCCGCTACACGCTGCTCGCCGTGAGCCTCAACAACCGAGAGCTTTTCCGGCAGTACCTGACGCCGAACGCCGATTTTTTGAAGCAACTCGCCGCCGAGACCGCCGAGCTCCTGGTTCAAAAACTGAAAAGCGGCGACCCGGACGGGGGCTTTTCGGACGAAGACCTCCACGGCATCGGCGTGGAAAATTAGCCCGACGACCACAACTTGAAATCTATGAAAAAACTGTCCTTCCTCCTCCCCGCCCTCTTTTTCGGGCAACTCCTCCTCGGGCAAGACCTCGTCTACAAACCGAAAAACCCCGCGTTCGGCGGCGACACGTTCAACTACCAATGGCTCTTGAGCGGCGCGCAGGCGCAGGACACCTACAAAGACCCGACCCCCACGAGCAGCCTCCTCGGCACCTCCTCGACGAGCCAGCTCGACGACTTCACGAAAAGCCTCAACCGCCTCCTCTTGAGCCAGGTCTCGCAGCAAATCATCTCCTCCCAGTTCGGCGAGAGCGGCCTCAAACCGGGCAGCTACACCATCGGAAACTTCAACATCAACGTCGGCTCCGCCACCGACGGCGTGGTCATCGACATCACCGACCTCTCCAACGGGCAGGCGACCCAGGTGGTCATACCCTTTTTTTAATGGTTAATTGTCAATTATTAATTGGATGTGGGGGCAGTTCAGCCCACAATTAACAATTGGCAATTAACCATTCAATTTAATCCTTCCTGAAACAGCATGAGACGACTATCTCCATTTCATAAGCTACTGGTTTTCAGCGGTTTGGCCGCGATGCTCGGCAGTTGCCGGACGGCCTTCTGGATGCCGGGGCGCACCCGTCCGGCCACCGCCGGGCAGCGCACGGAGCTTTCCGCGCTACTCGACAGCCTGCCCGAGCCGAAGGACCCGCTCATCACGGCGGTCTACCAGTTCCGCGACCTGACGGGGCAGTACAAGCCCGTCGAGGGCGGCTCCAGCTTCTCGACGGCCGTCACGCAGGGCGCGGCGAACATCCTCCTCAAAGTCTTGCAGGACTCGAAATGGTTCGTGCCCATCGAGCGGGAGAACATCGGCAACCTGCTCAACGAGCGCAAAATCATCCGCTCGACGCGCACCCAGTACGGCATCACCGACGAGCTGCCCGCGCTCCTATTCGCGGGCGTGATGCTCGAGGGCGGCATCGTCAGCTACGACGCGAACGTCATCACGGGCGGCGCGGGGCTGCGGTACTTCGGGAGCGGCGCCTCCAGCCAGTACCGCGAGGACCGAGTGACGGTCTACCTCCGCGCCATCTCGGTTTCCAACGGGAAGATTCTCAAGACGGTTTATGCATCGAAGCAGGTCTTGAGCCAGTCGCTTGACGGCGGGGTTTTTCGATACGTCAAGTTCAGGAGGCTTTTGGAGACCGAGACAGGTTTGACCTTCAACGAGCCATCGGAACTCGCCGTGACCGAGGCCATCCAGGTCGCCGTCCGCAACCTCATCATCGAGGGCCTGCGCGACGAGCTTTGGGACACCAAAAACGCGGGCGACCGAAAGAAACTGGTCGAGGCCTTCGACAAGGAGCAGGCCGAGATGGCCGACATAGACCTGTTCGGCGCGAAACTGGCCAACCGCCGCAGCCGCTCCGCCCTCGAACTCGGGGGCGCGGCGCAGCTCGTGCGCGGCGATCGGGCACTCGAAAAGGCGGGTTTCGGCGGGCAAATCGGCCTTCTTTTCTCAAAAAAACCGGCATCGGCTTGGACAATCGGCCTCGGCTCGGCCGAGCTGCGGGCGCAAAAACTGGCCTCGCGCACCGGCTGGGCCGATGTCTCGTGGCAGTACCGGCCGCTGCCTTTTCACCGGGCGACGCCCTTTTACGCAGTCGGCGCCGGCGGGGTTTATTCACAAAAAGGCCTGTCGAAACTCTATCCGACGGCCCATGCCGGGCTGGGGCTGGAGTGTTTTTCAAAAAAGAAATGGTCGCTATTCGCCTCCGGCAGCATCAACTACGT
>JBGAWE010000264.1:0-5772 GCA_044227705.1 Saprospiraceae bacterium | reverse complement strand
GCGACCCCTCGGGAAACACCCTCTGGGCGGGCAGTGCTGCCGGAGGCCTGTGGAAAACCTCGAACGCCCTCGCCGCCGACCCGGTTTGGGAGCGGGTAGACGACGCGCTCGACAATTTGGCCATCGGCTCCATCGAGCAGTCGAAAGACGATGCAGACGTGCTGTATTTCGGAACTGGCGAGGGCTATTTCAACAACGACGCGATTCGGGGCATGGGCATCTGGAAGTCCTCGAACGGCGGCGCGACTTGGGCGCGATTGGCCTCGACGGCTTGGCCCGAGTTCAGTTTCACCCAAAAAATCGTCTGCCTGAAAAACCAGATCGTCCTCGCCGCGACCCGTTCGGGCGGCATCATGCGCAGCGGCGACGGCGGCAAAACTTGGGCAAAGGTATTGGGCAAAAACTTCGCCGCCTGCCCGACCGACCGCGCCGCCGACCTCCAGCTCGCCGCCGACGGAACGCTCTTTTCCGCGATGGGAATCTTCGACAAAGGCGGGATTTGGCGAAGCAAGGACGGCGGCCTGACCTGGGAAAAATTGGAGACCGGTCTGCCCGTCGACCATTTTCAAAGAATCAAGCTCGCCAGCGCCCCGAGCGATGCCGGGCGGCTCTACGCCCTCTTTTCCAACGACTCGAACTTCGACTGCCTCGGCCTCTGGCGAAGCGACGACGGTGGCGACACATGGCAACCGATGCCGCTGCCCAAACCGCTGGGAATGAACAACTTGTGTCGTGGAATGGCCTGGTACGCGCTCGCCGCCGCCGTCGACCCGAACGACCGAGACTGGCTAATCATCGGCGGCGTCGATCTTTTTGAAACACTCGACGGCGGGCAAAACTGGCAGCCCGTCAGTCAATGGTACGGCGGTTTCGGGCAACCCTTCGTCCATGCCGACCAGCATGAAATCCTGTTTTTGCCGGGCAGTTCTTCCACCTTTTTTGTGGGGAACGACGGCGGCGTTTTCAGGGGAAATTCATCCGCCGCAGGCGGGAAACCGAGCTTCAAGTTCGTCGCCAACGGCTACAACGTCGCCCAGTTTTACGGCTGCGCCATCAGCCCGGAGGCCGGCTCGCCGCTCGCCCTCGCCGGGGCGCAGGACAACGGGACGCAGCTTTTCGGCCAAAACTCGCAGCAAAACCCGCTCGACACGGCCGATTTCACGCCCCTCCCGACGACGACCGTGACCGGCGGCGACGGCGGCTTCTGCCATATCGACCGCGACCAGCCGAGCATCCAAATCACGAGCTACGTCTTTTCGACCGTCAACATCACGGCCGACGGCTGGGCGACCTACGAGGTCGTCGAGGTCGGGCAGGGCGACGGCGGCCTGTTCATCAATCCCTCGGCCTACGACGACTCGACGAACACCCTTTTCATGGCCTACGAGTTCAACCAAATCGCGCTCGTCGAGGACGTGGGCGGGGCGAACTCGCCGCGAATCGTCGACATCGATTTGAAAAACACCTATGTCACCTGCCTCTCCATACTGCCCGGCCAGCCGGATTGCCTCGTGCTTGGTCTCTCGGACGGGAGCGTGGCGAGGCTCGAAAATGCCCGCTCGTCGCAACCCAAAGTTGTCTTCTTGAAACATGGAACCGGCTGGCCGAGCAGCATCGCCGTCGCGCCCGGCGACGCGGCGCACTGGCTTTTGACCTACTCAAATTATGGGGTCAGCTCCGTTTTCGAGACGAAAAACGCGGGCGCCGATTGGGTTTCGATAGAGGGAAACTTGCCCGATATGCCCGTCCGCTGGGCGATTTTTAGCCCGAGCAGCGGCGACGCGGCCCTCCTCGCCACCGAACTCGGCGTTTGGGCGGCGGACAAAATCGACGGCGCGGCGACAGTCTGGCAACCGGCCAATGGTTCACTGGCAAACGTCCGCACTGACATGCTCGCCGCGAGGCCGAGCGATGGGCGCGTCATCGCGGCGACGCATGGGCGGGGGCTTTTTGAAACCAAGTTTTTCTCGGGTGAAAACGCCTGCTCGCAGCCGACGGCCGTCGAGGTCAGTTTGCTGACGGACAGCTCGGCGACCCTCGGCTGGTGGGCGAACGGGCTGCCCGATTCTTTTGAGGTCAGATTCCGAAAACTCGGCTCAACAGATTGGAAATCAACGCTTTGTACCGAGTTTTTAAAAACAATCGACAACCTCGAAGCGGCGACGAGCTATGAGTTTCGAGTCCGAACCCTTTGCCCGTCGGGCCGCTCGATTTGGACGGCGAGCCATGTTTTCTCAACCAAAAAACCGCCGCCGCTCGCCCCGCCCGACGGCCTGGTTGCCGAGGAAATCAGCGATTCGACGGCCGTTTTGAGCTGGCAGAAACCGCCCGCCGCGACCAGCTTCGATTTGCGATGGCGCGAAAAGGGAGCGGCCGATTGGCAGTTTTTGAACAAGCTGCCCGCCACGATTGGCTTTTTAGAAAATCTCAAACCTGCCCGGCACTATGAATGCAGCGTCCGGTCGAGGGGCAAATACGGCCCCTCCGACTGGTCGCCTGGCTACTTTTTCACGACTGCGGCGGGCGGCTCGGCCTGCGCACCGCCGAGCGGAATCGAGGCGGTCGGCGTCGGCCCGAGTTTTTTCACCGCGAGATGGGACGGGCCGGGGCCGCTCTTTCAGCTTCGCTGGAAAAAGGAGAGCGGCGGTGATTGGAAGCTCGCCCAAACGGCCGACCGCTCGACGAAACTGACCGGGCTGCCGACGGGAAAGCGCGTTTTGTTCCAACTGAAAACCATCTGCCCGGGCGGCGACGGCTCGAACTGGTCGGACATGGGGCGCGTCGAGCTGCCGTCGGAAATCAGTTGCACGCCAACGGCCATCGGCTCGAATGAGTGGATTCAAAGTTTTCAACTCGCTGATTTTCAACACATTTCGGGGAAGGATGGCGGCTACGGCTATTTCGCCGACCGGCCCATAGAGGTCGAGGCGAACCGAAGTTTCGACCTGAAAATCGAGCCGGGCTTCGCCGGTATTTCCTTTTCGGAAAACTACGCCGTTTGGCTCGACCTCAACGGCAACGGGCTGTTTGACCACCCGGCCGAACAGGTTTTTTCAAAAGAGACGAGCAAGGATTCGGTCGTCGTCGGCCAGATTTTCATCCCCGAAAACGCGCCGCCCGGCCTCACCCACCTGCGGGTGATGATGCGCTACTCGCCCGTCAGCGGCTCGTGCGGCGACATCGCCTGGGGCGAGACGGAGGACTATCTCGTGAAAATTGAAAAGCCGAGCGGCGCCGCGGGCGGCTTCGGCCCGGCAACCGGCGAAATCGGCGGCAGCTTCATCGACCTCGGCGACGGACGCGAGGCGGCGGTCTTCCCGAACCCCGTTTCGGACGACATCAACATCGAATTCCCCGGCGACGGCTCGGCCAACTTGCTCGATTTGACGGGCCGTTCGCTGGCGAGCTGGCCGCTCGAGGCTGGCGAAAACCGGTTCGACGCTCGGTTTTTGCCGCGCGGGATTTACACGCTGGTGCTGGTCGGGGGGAGATTGCCGGTGGCGGTGCGGGTTTTCAAAGGTTGAAACGAGGTCGATTTTTCGGCAAAAAGAAAGGGCGCGCCTTCCGGCACGCCCTTTTTTGATTGTCCAATTGGAGGCGTTCAGTCTTTGAGGTTGACGGTCTTGTTGAGCGCCTTTGCCCGCGTGGTGATGACGCCGCCCTCGGTCTCGAAGTCGCCGCTGTTGGTCACGCGCTGGCGCTGGAGGAAGGTCGTCGCGCCCCCGTTCGGCAGGGTCGAGAGCTTGCTCGAAAGCAGTTTGAGGCTCGTCTCGCCGACGTTGGCGGTGTTGAAGACCTCGGTCTTCGCGTTGACGACAGAGGTCATGGTCAGTTGCACGTCGTCGCCCGCGACAATGGGTGCGCCGAACCATGCGTAGTTGAAATCCGCGCCCCGGCTGATTTCCGTCAGCCCGAACGGCGCGGAGATGACGGCAGGGATGGCCACTTTGTTGGTGAAAACCTTGCCGTCGGTGTCAGTGAAGACGAAGGCACCGCTGTCGACCTTGTTGGAAAGGACGGCCTCGTAATAGGCGAGGACGGGCTTGAAGGCCAGCGTCTGCCCGCCGAAGCTGACGGTCGAGTTGTTGGAAAGCTCGAGCTGTGTGCCGGTCGGGCCGCCGAAGCGGAAGACGGCGCGGGCGGTCGTGGTCTCGTTGTTGCCGTCGTACTCGAGGGTGTAGTCGGCCCAAATCTTGTCCTGCTTGACGCTGCCGGACTCCTCCCGGTTGCAGGCGGCGAGGGTGACGCGAGGGTGACAAGGAGGGCAAAAGCGGCTGTGAAGGGGTTGGCCAGATTGAACTTTGCTTTCATGTCGTGAAAATTTTTTGACGACGTGAACGCTGCCGGGCTGGCCGGTCTTCTCCGATTGGAGGCCGCCGCGCGGGTTTTGACTTTCCCTTAACCGCCTGTCAGCGGAAATCGTCGAGCGAGATTCGGTCCTCGGCCGGCGGCGCGACGGGTTCGGGCGGACGCATCTCCATGATTTTCTTTCCCAAAAAATAGACGAGCACGAGTGACGCGGCCGCCGCCCAAACCGGCACCTCCGGCCCTTTTTCCAGCTCGCCGGAGTCGATGAGGTTTGGGAAAAAATAGGCCGCGCCGACCTGCACGGCGTTGTTGAGGAAGTGCGCGACGATGTTGACCCACAGGTTTTTAGTCCAATAGAAAAGGTAGCCGAGGGCCGCGCCGAGCAGCATCCGAGGCAAAAAGCCCTCAAACTGGAGGTGCGCTCCGCTGAAAACGGCCGACGTCAGCCATATGGCGATGTGCGGGCTGGCGATGCGGCGCATGAGCTGTTGCTGCAAAACGCCGCGAAAGACCAACTCCTCGCCGACAGCCGGGAGCAGCGCGATGACCACGACATTGGCCAAAAAAGCGAGCGGGCTGCCCATCGTCAGCAGGTTTTTGATGGTCTCGGCGGTCGAGTCCTCCATCAGCCGCGCCCATTCGGGGAGCGGGATTTTTTGGTTGACATAATAGGAGTAGCCGACGGCCGGCATCGCCACGACGAGAAAAAGGATGCCCAAACCGACCAGCCGCCAATCCGGCGCGGGCCAGAGGCGGAGGCGGGCGGCGATGTCTTTTTTATGGAAAACCCAGCCCGTCGCCAGCGCGGGGAGGAGGAACATGAACAGGTGGTTCAGCCCGAGGAAAAGACGGACGAAACCCGCCCGCTCGCCGGTGCTTTCGCCGTTCAGGATGCCGGTAATCTGTTGATAGTCAAGCCCTTGCGCCATCCCGATGCCGATACCGAGGAAGCTGCCGACCATCGCGCCGAGCACGATGAACAGGGCCAATACCGCCAGCACCTGGCGGACGCGGGGGAAGAGGTCGGGGGTTTCTATGTTTGCCACGTCGAGGAAAATTTAGCGGCAAAGGAACCTCCCCGACCTAAAAAACATGACCCGTCTCTCGGTGAACATCAACAAAGTGGCCACCCTGCGGAACGCGCGCGGCGGCAACCTGCCCGACCTTTTGCAGGTCGCCCGCGACTGCGAGGCGTTCGGCGCGGAGGGCATCACCATCCATCCCCGACCCGACCAGCGGCATATCCGATACGCCGATGTGCCGATGTTGAAGGAAATCGTTCGGACGGAGTTCAACATTGAGGGAAACCCGATTCCCGAATTCATGGACTTGGTTTTGAGAAACAAGCCGGAACAGGCGACCCTCGTCCCCGATGCCGACGACGTTTTGACCAGCGACCGGGGCTGGGACACGGTGAAAAACCGGGGCTTTTTGACCGAAATCATCAGCGAATTGAAAATGAAC
>JBGAWE010000263.1:0-5753 GCA_044227705.1 Saprospiraceae bacterium | reverse complement strand
CCGCCCCGCACATCGAGGTTGCCTCATTCCTCACGTCGGAGGAGCTGCGCACGGCCATCCTCTCGGCCGAGATGGTCGTCTGCCGCTCGGGCTATTCGAGCTTGATGGACTTGGTCGCGTTGAGGGAAAACGCCCTCCTCGTCGCCACGCCTGGGCAGACGGAACAGGAGCTGCTGGCCCGCCACTTCTCGAAAATGGAGGGGTTTGTCTCGCAAAGCCAATCGGAGATTGACTTGCTGACCGCCATTTGGCAGTTGCGGCGGGCGAGGTTCGAGGCGGGGCGGTTTTCGGGCGAGGCCTTTTTGGACAGCAAGCTCGACCGTTGGCTGGGAAGCGTCCGTTGACCCAGCTTTGTCTAAAAAAATCAGGCGGGCGCTGCTGTTCTTTGCCCGCCCATCGTTGTCGAACAAAACTTCCCTGCCATGCGCCATTTCGCCGCCGCCGCCTTTTTTCTCCTCTTTTTGACAAAGGCCGACGCCCAGTCCGCCGATTGGGAAAAGAAGGTCGCCCCCGCCGTCCTCCGCGAGGTTGAAAAGACCGGCAAGGCCCATTTCCTCGCCGTCTTCGCCGAGCAGGCCGACCTTTCCGAGGCCGCCTCGATTCACGGGAAAGAGGCGAAGGGCCGGTTCGTTTTTGAAAAACTCCGCCAGACCGCCGACCGCTCGCAGGCCCGCGCCCGGCAGTTCCTTTATGAGAAAAAAGCCTTTGCCAACGGCTTCTTCGTGGCCAACCTCATCGCCGTCGAGGGCGGGCTGGACTTGATAAGGCCGCTGGCCGAGATGCCCGAAATCGCCCGCATCGAGCCGGACCCGGAGATGACGCTCCGGTTTTTTGATGAAAGACAGACGGCCGAAAGCCGCGGCCCCGAGTGGAACCTCCAGATGATAAAGGCCGACTCCGTCTGGGCGATGGGCGTCACCGGGCAGGGCGTCACCGTCGCGGGCGAGGACACGGGCTACGACTGGCTCCACCCCGTCATCCACGACCACTACCGGGGCTGGAACGGCACCGCCGCCGACCACAACTACAACTGGCACGACGCCATCCACGAAATCAGCCCGCTCTCGGCCAACAATTTGAACCCCTGCGGCCTCGACCTCCTCGCGCCCTGCGACGACAACTCGCACGGCACGCACACGATGGGCACGATGGTCGGCGACGACGGCCTCGGCAACCAGACCGGCGTCGCACCCGGCGCCCGCTGGATGGCCTGCCGCAACATGGAGCGCGGCAACGGGCGGCCGTCCACCTATATCGAGTGCTTCCAGTTCTTCCTCGCGCCGACCGACCTCGCGGGCGAAAAACCAGAGCCGAACCTCGCGCCGCACGTCGTCAACAACTCGTGGTATTGCGCCGTCTCGGAGGGCTGCGACAGCACTTTCGACCTGCAAATCATGCAGACCGTCGTCCAAAACCTGCAAAAAGCGGGCATCGTGGTCGTCGTCTCGAACGGAAACTTCGGCCCGAACTGCGAGACGACCACGGGGCCGCCCGCCTTTTTCGAGCCGAGCTTCTCGGTTGGCGCGACGACTTCGGACGACTCCATCGCCGTCTTCAGCAGCCGGGGCGGGGTGGATTTCTTGGGCAAAAAATTCATCAAGCCCAACGTCTCGGCCCCCGGTCAGGGCGTTCGGTCATGCATCCCGAACGGCGGCTTTGCCCAGTTCAGCGGGACGAGCATGGCCGGGCCGCACGTTGTCGGGCTGGTCGCGCTGCTGATTTCGGCCAACCCGGAACTGGCGGGCGAGGTCGATTTGATTGAAAAAATCATCGAGGAGACGGCGGTCCGGCGGTATTCAAGTCAGGATTGCAGCGGGGTCAGCTCGTCTGTCTACCCGAACAACGTCTACGGCTTCGGCCGCATCGACGCGCTGGCGGCGGTCAAGATGGCGAAGGGCTTGGCAGCCATCGAGCCGTCGGTGCGGCTTTTCCCCAACCCGTTCCACGATGAGTTGACCTTCAAATTTGAGAACCTGCGGGGCGAGTTCACCTTCCGTCTGTTCGACGCGGCCGGGCGGCGGATTTCAGTGAAAACGCTCGACCTCGACCGCAGTTTTTCCAAAACCTACGAGACCGACGGGCTGCCGTCGGGCGCCTATTTTTATGAAATCCGAAGCTCGGCGGGGCGGTTCACGGGGAAGCTCATCAAGATTTGAGGTAGGTTTGCCCCGGTTTTCACCCAAAATTTTCGAAAAAACATGAGCGTCATCGAAATGCGCGTCCCCGCCCTCGGCGAGTCCGTCGTGAGCGTCACCCTGTCAAAATGGCTAAAGGCCGACGGCTCGACGGTCGGCCGCGACGAGCCGGTCTGCGAGTTTGAAACCGAAAAAGCGACGCAGGAAATCGGCGCCGAGCAGGCCGGGAAACTGGTCTGGGCAGCGAAGGAGGGCGACGAGCTGCCCATCGGGGCCTTGTTCGCAAAAATCGACACGGCCGCCTCGACCGCCGCGCCCGCCCCGGCTCCGCAAGCCGAGGGTTCCATCAAGATTGAATCGAAGCCAGCAGCCGCTTCGACGACCTACGCGACCGGCCACCCCAGCCCGGCGGCGGCCAAGATTTTGACCGAAGGAAACGTGGCGGCTGCCTCCGTTTCGGGCAGCGGGAAGGAGGGGCGCATCACGAAAGAAGACGCTTTGAAAGCCGTCGAAGGGAAGCCCGCCGAACCGGTTTCGCCGCCGCCCGCCGCTCCGCAGAAGCCCGCGCCGGTTTCTCAACCTTCTGGAAATCAACCAGTTGCGACCAGTTTCAGCCGCACGGAAAGGCGCGAGCGCATGAGCAAGATGCGCCAGACGATCGCCCGCCGCCTCGTCTCGGCGAAGAACACGACTGCCATGCTCACCACCTTCAACGAGGTGGACATGACCGAGGTGATGGCCCTGCGCGAGCGGTACAACGAGCGGTTCCAGGCGAAATACGGCATCAAGCTCGGCTTCATGTCCGTCTTCGCGAAGGCCGTGGCGAAGACCCTGATGGAGATGCCCGAGGTCAACGCCCGAATCGACGGGACCGACCTCGTCTTCCACGAGTTTGCCGACATCGCCTTCGCCATCTCCACGCCGACGGGGCTGGTCGTGCCGCCCATCCGTAACGTCGAGTCGATGCGTTACCACGAAATCGAGCTGGCTTTGAAAGGTCTTTCGGCAAAGGCTCGGGAAGGGAAGCTCTCGCTCGAGGAGATGACCGGCGGCACGTTCACCATAACCAACGGCGGTGTCTTCGGCAGCCTCATGTCGACGCCCATCATCAACGAGCCGCAAAGTGCCATCCTGGGGATGCACGCCATCAAGGACAGGCCCGTGGCCGTCGGCGGCGAGGTGAAAATCAGGCCGATGATGTACCTCGCCTTGAGCTACGACCACCGCGTCATCGACGGCTCGACGAGCGTGACCTTCCTCGTCAAGGTCAAAAACCTGCTCGAAGACCCGGTGAGCCTGCTGCTCGACCTTTGAGTTTTTTCCAATCAAAAAAGCCCGGCCGACAATCGACCGGGCTTTTTTCATGTGCGCCCGGCATGGCTGACTTCGATTCGAACACTCCGTTTTGAGCGTCTCGCACGGTTTTCTATGGCTAATTTTTTTGCTTTGTGGTCGGAAACCAACCAATCCACCGGACACAAGCTCAACTGCCATGGCTGCATTTTTCCATAAATTAATGTGCACCTCGGCAAGTTCGCTGCTCAGCCTTGCCGTTGCGATTTATGTCAATCTTGGCACCGCCGAGGAATGCCCAAGTTTTGTTTTCCCAGTTTTGGGAGTACTCGTTGCGGCGGGCATTGCCTTGGATTTTGTCCGCAACCAACGTGAGGAAAAAGAAACTGCTCGGCGCGATGCCCAACGCGCCGACATTCAACAAAAAGTGGAGGACATCCACCGAAGCATTCCACTTTTTGAAAATTTCACCCTCCTGTCGAAAGACAGGATTGAAGTCTCCCACCTCCCCGACCTCCAACCCCACTTCATCGGCAGAAAACCGGAACTCGCCCTCCTCGACGCCGCCTGGGAAAACCCCGAAACCAACCTCGTCCAGTTCATCGCCCCCGGCGGCACGGGCAAAACCATGCTCGTCACCTACTGGCTCGAACACCACCTGCCCAAAAGCAAGGCCGACCGACCGGCCGCCATTTACGCCTGGTCGTTTTACAGTCAGGGCACCGACGAGGGGCGGCAGGCGTCGTCCGACCTGTTTTTTGACCGCGCCGCGCAGTTTTTCCAAATCCAACTGCCCACCGACCCCCGCGAGCGCGGGCGCACGCTGGCCGAACGCCTGCGCCGCGAACGCTGCCTGCTCATCCTCGACGGCATCGAACCGCTGCAATATCCCCTCGGCGGGCAGGCCGGTCTCGGCGGCAAGCTGAAAGACCCCGCGCTCGCCGCCTTGCTCCGCGAACTGGCCTTCGAGCAGCCCGGCCTCTGCCTCCTGACCACCCGCGTCGCCGTCGAAAACCTCGCGGGCATCGAGCCGCCGAAGCACCTACCGCGCCCGCTCGAAAATTTTGACAAAACAGAAGGGGCCAGTTTTCTCCAAAAACTCGGCGTGCGCGGCAGCCAAACCGCCCTCGAAACGGCTTCCGAAGAATACCACGGCCACGCCCTCGCCCTGCGCCTGCTCGGCAATTATTTGGTCGAAATGCTCGAGGGCGACGTGCGGCAGCGCGATCGCATCCCGCACCTGACCGACGACGAAAAATCGGGCAGCCACGCGCGGCGGGTGATGGAGGCTTACGCCGTCTGGTTCGAGTCGCAGGTGGACAAAAACCTGAGTTTTTGGCAAAAAATGATGGGCGAAAAGCCGCCCGTCTCGCCCGAAACCGCTCTGCTCAATTTGATGGGGCTGTTCGACCGACCCGCGCCAGTCGAAGCTTTGGATATTTTATTGAAAAAACCAGCCATTGCCGGGCTGACCGACGGGCTGGCAAACTTGCCCGCCGAACGGGTGACTAAAGCCTTCAACCACCTGAAAAAACTCGGCCTGCTCGAAGAAAACCGCCTCCGCGCAGGGCAACTGCCCAAAAAACTGGCCCACTTCCCCGCCCTGCGTGAACTCGAAAGCCTCGATGCCCACCCGCTCGTGCGCGAGCATTTTGGGCAAAAAATGGAAAAAGAAAACCCCTCCGCCTGGCGCGAGGCGAACACCCGCCTCTATCATTTTCACAAAAACCTGCCCGAAAAACACCTGCCCGATACCCTGGAGGAGATGGAGCCGCTGTTTTTGGCGATGGCTTTTGGGTGCAGGGCGGGGTTGCAGCAGGAGGTTCAGAGGGAGGTTTACTGGGAAAGAATCAGAAGAAAAGAAGAGGCATTTTCCGTCAAAAAACTCGGTGCATTCGGTTCGGATTTGGCGGCATTAGCCAATTTGTTCGAGCAGGTTTGGGCGCAGCCTTCCAAAAATATGAGCGACGCAGACCAAGCAGTGGTGCTGAGTTGGGCAGGTTTTGGGCTGCGGGGTTTGGGCAGGTTATGGGAGGCTGCGGAGCCGATGTTGGCGAGTTTGAAAATGTCAGAAAAGCAAGATGATTGGAAAGGTGTAGCCGTCGATGCCTCCAACCTCAGCGAACTACACCTCACCCTCGGCTCCGTGCAGCAGGCAGTCCATTTTGGGCAGCAGGCGGTGGAGTTTGCCGATCGGAGCGGGGATGGTTATTACAAAGAATCATTCAGAACCACCCTCGCCGATGCCCTGAACCAATCCGGCCAACTCGAAGCGGCTGCAACGTGGTTTGCGGAAGCGGAGGCGATGCAGCAGGAAAGGCACCC
>JBGAWE010000262.1:0-5808 GCA_044227705.1 Saprospiraceae bacterium | reverse complement strand
CATGGCAAAAGAGGCGCGGCTGGCAGGCCTTCCTCCGCTGGCTCTGGCTCGTCCCGAACACCTTGATGCTCGCCCTCGAGCTGGCCGACGCGGCGTGGTTCCCGTTCAACCAGCGGCGCACCATCCTGACGGACTTCAGTTTGCTGTCGAACTCGACCCGTGTCTCGCCCAATTTTTTGATGGAATACTGGTGGCTCGTCGCGCTCCTTTTGGCGATGGCTGCGCTGATCTTTAGGGCAAAACCGCCCGCTCCGTCCCAAATCCCAAATCCCAAATCCCAAATCCCCATTTTTCTCCTTGCCATTCCGGTTTGGCTGCTGGCGGCTCGTGGCGGCTGGCAGCTTCGCCCGCTGATGCCCATCGACGCCGCCCGCCTCGCCGCCGACCCGCGCCTCGCGCAACTGCTGCCGAACGCGACGATGAACCTGCTGGCCAGCGTCCAGCAGCATTTCATCGAGGAGAAAAACTGGCTGACCGACGAGCAGCTCGACGCGGCCTTCTCTCTGCGGCAAAACCTCGGCCATGCTCCCACTGATTTCCGCCCGCTCAACGTCGTGACCATCGCCTTCGAGGGCGCGGGCGAGGAATATCTGCGGGCCGGTTGGCTGCCCTTTCTCGATTCGCTTTCGCGCCTGTCGGTCTGCCCGGCTAACGGCTATGCGGCCGGCACCCGCAGTGCCGAGGGCAACGCTGCCATCCTCGCCTCGCTGCCTTCGCTGATGGAGGACATGTGGGTCTTCTCGCCCTATCAGCACAACAAAATCGGCGGAATTGCCTCGGTTTTGAGGCAAAAAGGCTACTCGACCGCCTTCTTTCACGGCGCGGACCCCGGCTCCATGGAACTCGACAAACTGGCCGCCGCCGCCGGTTTCGAGCAGGTTTTCGACCGGACTGCCTTCCCCGACCAGTCGCAGTTCGATGGGAAATGGGGGATTTACGACCGGCCTTTCTACCAGTTCTTTTTGGAAAAACTCGACCGGATGCGGGAGCCTTTCTGCGCTCATTTCTTCTCGCTTTCGAGCCACCACCCGTTCCGAGTTGAGAAAAGTTTTGAGGAAAAACACCAGGCGATGCCGCCCATCGAGCGGTCGTTTCGGTACGCTGACGACGCGCTCCGACAGTTTTTTGAACAGGCCAGCCGCCAGCCGTGGTTCGAGCGTACGCTCTTTGTCGTCGCCGCCGACCACACCGGGCCGGAGCGCAAAGGCTGCTGGACAAGCCCCGAAGGCCTGCTGCGCATCCCGATTTTGTTCTACCAAAAAGGAGTGACCGTCGGGATGGAAAGGCGGCCCGCCCCCGACGTCGCCCAACAAGTGGACATCCTCCCGAGCGTCCTCGACTGGCTCGGTTTCTCGGGCGATTTCGACTCCTTCGGCCGGTCTGTTTTTCAAAAAAGGGTGGGTGAGGAGCGCACCGCCGTCGCCTTTCAAAACGGCCTCTACGAAATCCTCGACGGCAAATATTTGCTGACCTTCGACGGCGAAAAACCAGTCCAACTGTTTGACTATCAACTGGATACGGCCTGTTCAAAAAACATCTTGGAGGAATGCCCGGCCGTCGCAGAGCGGCTCGAAGCGCGGCTCAAGGCCGTCGTCCAGCGGCACAACCGGACCATGATTCGCAACCAACTGGCGACGGGCGGCGGTCGTTAATTCCGGTCTTTCACCTCTCGATTCCCCTGCGCCTCGACGACCTCTTTCGAGCTTTTCACCACGAGCAGCAGCGACTCCTCGTCGATCTCCTTCGAGTTGTAGGTCACGAGCCACATGTTGCGGTCGGGCGCGATGCGGCGGGCGATGCGCAGGCGGATGTCCTGAAACTGCATCACCCAGTTGCCGGGGTTGACGCCCTCGCGCAGCTCGACGATGATCTGCTTGGCCACCGACTCGTCGATTTCCTCGTCGGGGTTGTACGACATCACCGGATATCCGTGCACCGTGGAGAGGCCGGAGAGGTAGTTCTTGAAGTCGGCGACCGGCTGCGGGAGGTTGTTGGTGCCGGTGACGGACTTCTTCTTGCGCCCGTCCCAGACCGTGACGGTGGCCGAGGGGAGATCGACGACGTTGCTCTCGTAACGGTCTTTGTACTGGCGGAGGTTGAGGTTTTTGGCCTTGTTCTTCAGGTCTGCGGTCTCGTTTTTGGAAAGCTGGAAGCGGAATTTCCCGATCTTTTTGACGGAGCGGATGCCCTCGTAGTCGACCCAGCCATCGGCCTTAAAGGTCACGTTGACGACCGGGCAAAAGCCCCGGCAGGCGCCCGTTTCGAGCATGGCGACGGGGCCGGCCTCTGCCTTTTGGTGGTTCTTTTTGGCGCAGCCGAGCGCGATGATGATGGCGGCGGCGAGCAGGAGGGCGATTTTCATGTCCGTGAGTTTTTGACGGCAAAGATGGATTTTTGGCCGTTGTCGGCGTCCTCGCCAGCAACCTCCGCGAGAGTTGTTGGCGAGGACGCCAACAACGGCCAGTCAACTCTTTTTGAAAACAACGAGGCCAAGCCCGGCCAGCACAATCAGCCCGCCGACAACCTGAAACCCGTTGAGCCGAACGCCGAACACGAAAAAGTCCATGATGCCCGTGAAAACGGCTTGGTTGAGCAGCGCGAGGGCCGTTACCGTGACCGGCAGCCGCAACATCGCATGGCCAATGAGGCCCCAGCCGAGCAGGCTCGACACGAGGCCCGCACCCGCCATCGCCAGCCAAGTTTTTGCTGGAAAACCCCACATCGGCGCGCCCGTCAGCAGGCACTCCGCGCCGATGAAAAGGCCGGTGGCGAGGCTCATCCACCACAGCATCTCGACGGAGACATCAGCCCCGCGCCGACGAGCGCAACGGCCAGCCCGAGCCAAAAGCGGGGCGACGGTTTTTCCTTAAAATATAGGAGCATGATAAACCCCGTCCACAGCGGCGCGAGGTTGTTCAAAAGGGTGGCCGTCGTGGCGTTGGAGTGCAGCACGGCCGTGTTCCAGATGGAGAGGCTGATGCCGAAGATGGTGCCGCCGAGGAGCGCGAAGCGGATGGCAGGCCAGCGTTCCTTTGAAAAAAACGGGGCCGCGCCCGACCGCCTTTTCGCCTCGAAAAACAGCAGCGCCGACGCGCCCGCAATCGCGAAGACCATCCGGTAAAAGCCGACCGTCAGCGGCGA
Organism: Saprospiraceae bacterium; assembly: GCA_044227705.1. Lineage (GTDB taxonomy): Bacteria > Bacteroidota > Bacteroidia > Chitinophagales > Saprospiraceae > JANOQP01. Next base: position 2,667 of record JBGAWE010000262.1, on the reverse strand, counting down.
GGTCTCGGCGAGTTTCAAAAAAATGGCGGAAATCGACATAGAAAAGATGCCGAAAAAGAGTAGCAGCCAGCCGCGCATGGTCGAGGAATTGAGGAGGCGAGGAATCGAGGAATTGATGAACCGTCGAAACCTGATTCAGTTCCTCGATTCCTCCAATCCTCGATTCCTCCAAAAGAAAGCCAGCGCGTAGCCGCTCAACAGGTCCCAGATGCCGTACCAAGCGGCGATGAGGGCCATGCCGCCGAGGCCGCCGAAGAAGTTGAAGATGAGGATGAGGCCGAGCGCGGTGTTGTGCACGCCGGTCTCGAAGGATAGGGCGCGGCTGTCCTGCTCGTTGAGCCGCCAGAGCCTTGCCCAAAAATAGCCGAGGGCGAGCGCGGCCGTGTTCTGCAGGGCGACGAGGCCGAAGACGTGGCCGAGGTGGTTTCTCACGATGTCGAGGTTGCCCAAAACGGCGAGGGCCAGAATGGTGAAAAAGAGGACGAGCGAGGTGCGTTGAACCCCTTTCCGCCACCATTCGACGAGGGCCGGGAAGCGGTGGTTGAGCCACATCCCGATGGCCAATGGCACGACGATCAGCTCGACGATGATGGTGGCCATTCGGACGAATGAGATTTGAAAGGTCTGCCTAACTGCTTCGCTGTCAGGCACAAAACTGCCGTAGAAGCCAAAAACGATGGGGGTGAGGACGCTCGCCGCGAGCAGCATCAGCGCGTTGAGGGTGAGCGAGAGGGCGACGTTTCCCCGGGCGAAGTGGACGAGAAAATTGGTCATGTTGCCCGACGGGCAGGCCGCGATGAGCGCCATCCCGAGGCCGATGCTGACCGGCGGTCGGAAGGCCAAAACCACGCAAATCGTCAGTATCGGAAAGAGGAGATATTGGGCAAGAAGCCCGACCCCGACCGCCTTCGGGAAGCGCAGCACCTGCCGGAAATCGGCCAGCCGAACGTCGAGCGCGACGCTGAAGATGAGGAAGGCCATCGCCAGGTTGAGGATGGCGAGCTTGTCCTCCGAGAAGTTGATGTGGATGCTGTCTACCGGGTTCATCGATTTTGTTTTGATGAAAAAGGGGCTTCGGGCAAAGAAAAAAGCCAGCCCCGGATTGCTCGGAGACTGGCTCAACTCATTTTTCAAAAACAGTTGGGGTCAATTTTTCACGAGCCGGAACTCGCCCTCCACGACCCTTTCGACGCGCGCCCCGAACGTTGCGGCGATGATCTCGAGCACGTCGTCGAGCTTGCCAGAGACGGGTTTCGACCACGAAAAGCGGCTGCCTTGCAGCTTCGCGTCGTCCGTCCAGATTTTGACGTGGTAGAAATCAGAGAGGTCGGCCAGCGCATCGGGGAGGGGTGTGTTGTCGAACAGGAGCTGGTCGTGCGCCCAAGCGGCGGCGTTTCTGCGGGCGGTCGGCTGGATTTTCGCGCCGTTCTTAAAGAGAATCGCGCCCTGGCCGGCGAGCAGGTCGCCCTTTTGGCCGTTCGACTCGACGACGACATGGCCTTCCTCAACGAAAACCTCGCAGCGGTCGGCCGTCGATTTGACGTTGAACTTCGTCCCGACGACGCGAATCTGGGCGACATCCGTCTCGATGATGAAAGGTTTCGTGGCGTCTTTCGCCACTTCAAAAAAGGCCTCGCCGGTCAGGTTGACGAGGCGTTTTGGGCCGGTGAATTTTTCAGGAAAGGCCAGTTTTGAGCCGGTGTTGACAAAAACATGGGAGCCATCGGAGAGGCCGATTTCGGTCTTGCCCGCCTCGCTCCCGGCGGCGAGCATCGTCGGTTGGCTGGGCAAAAAATACCAGACCGCCGCGCAGGCCAGCCCCAAAATCGAGGCGGCGACGGCGTATTTCAGGAAGGCCCGGCGCGGCCGAAGCTCGACGACCCGCGCCGGACCGCCGGCCGCGATTCGCGATTGCAGGCGGGCGAACTCCACGTCCATGTCGACGGCGATTTTCGGGTCGGGCAGCTCGCCCGTCGCCTTCCATATCTGCTCGAAATGCTCTTTCTCCATAGTTTTTTGAACGAAAATTGGGTTTGTCTTGGGCCTGGTTTCCAGCCTCGCCTCCCCGACAACCGCCCGCAAAGTTGCCCCCACCAGGCTGGAGTTAAATTTTCGGGAATGTCCGCTTCTGGCTTTTCAGGGTCACATGAACCGCTTCAGCTCCTCGCGCAGGACCCGAAGGGCCTTCGTCATCTGGTTTTCGATTGTTTTGGTTGAGATTTCGAGCCGCTCCGAGATTTCGCGGTGCGACAGCTCCTCGATGCGCGACAGGATGAAGACCGTCCTGCAGGCGGGCGGCAGTTTTTCGAGGGCGCGGTCGAACGCTTTTTCGAAGGTCTCGGCCTCCAAAAGGTGCTGCGCCGACGGCTCGGAGCTGGCCGCCAGCGCCTGCCCCGCGTCGGGCTCGGAGAAGTCGAGCCGCTGGCTCTTCAAAAAGTTGAGGCTCCGGTTGACAGCGGCGCGGCGCAAATAGCTTTTCAAACTGGTCGTGATGTCGAGGTCGGCTCGGCGCTTCCAGAGTTCAAAAAAGACGTCCTGGGCCATGTCCTTCGCCTTCTCGCCGTCGCGCAAAAAGTGGAAGGCCGTCGCGCAGAGGTAGCGGAAATAGCGGTCGAAGAGCGTGCGCAGCGCGGCCTCGTCGCCCGCTCGGAGGCGTTGGAGGAGGGC
>JBGAWE010000261.1:0-5795 GCA_044227705.1 Saprospiraceae bacterium | reverse complement strand
GGCTACGAGGCCGACGGTTTCACGGTCAACGCCGACGGCTCGAAGACCGAGTTCAAAGCCGGCGACCCCTACCTTTTGCACTTCCACGACGGCGACTACGTCCGCCCGAAAGTGACCTACACGAGCGGCCTGAAGGCGGGCATCAGCGAGCCGACCCCGATGGGGCCGAAGCAGTTCGGCGCGCTGTTCTTCTCCATCACGGGCTTCCACGGCTTCCACGTCTTCTCGGGGGTGCTGTTCCTCGCCATCATCGCCATCAACGTCGGTTCCGGCCTATACCACAAGCGAGGCAACAACTACGAGATGGTCGAGAAGATGGGCCTCTACTGGCACTTCGTCGACCTTGTCTGGGTTTTCGTGTTCCTCGTTTTCTATCTCCTCTGATTGGCTGGACAAACCAATCGTCACTCGTAAATCAAAAAATCCGAACTCGCAATGGCTGCTCACCAGACCTACGAAGAGGGCAAAAAGCTCGTGTTCTACGGCCTCAAACTGCTCGGGGCAATCACCATCATCGAGGTGTTCCTCGCGCTGTGGGCGAAGGGCCACATCCCGGGCCTACCAGCGTTCTACCACAACAGCCTCGGCAAGGGCCTCTACATGGCGGCGATGGTCGGCTTCTCGCTCTACAAGGCCTATTTCATCGTTTTCAACTTCATGCACATGGGCTTTGAGGTGCGCGGCCTCGTCCTCAGCGTGCTGCTGCCGATGCTGCTGCTCGTCTGGGCCATCATCGCCTTCTTCCAGGAAGGCAGCCGCTGGGGCCACTCCCGACAGCAAATCAAAGAGAAGAACATGGAGTCCGCCGCCCCCGCAGCGGCACCCAAAAAGGAGGGCCTCCTCATCTTGAAGCCTTCCGACTTCAACCTCATCTGATGAAAAAGGGCGGGTCGCACGACCTGCCCTTTTTTTTGAAAAACACTCGCCAGCCGATGGAAAACAGCCGTTGGACAGTCAGCAAGACCGCACAGTTCCTCGCCTTTGTCGCCATGATGGTCGTCATGCCCGCGCTGTCGTGGTACTATCTGCGCAGCGGCCGCGACGAGCGCCGGGCCGCCATGGCCGAGCTGAAGGACTTCGGGAAAATCCCCGCTTTCGAACTGGTCGACGTGAACGAGAAACCCGTCTCCGACCGGTCGCTGCGCGGAAAACTGGCCATCCTCAACTTTCCGAAATCCGCCGCGTCGCCGCCGCGCGAAGACCTCCTGCACCAGTTCGACAACCGCGACGACGTGCGCTTTTTGAGCTTTTACACCGACTCGGCGGCACTGGTGCGCAGTTTCCTTCAGGGAAAATTCCCGAAGGGCAACCCGCGCCTCTCGGCCCTCGCCCTGCCCGTCGATCATCCTTTTTTGAAAAAAATGGGCGAGGCCTCCGCCGCGTCGAACATCCCGATGGAACGGCTGTTCGTTCTCGCCGATACGACCTGCACGCTGCGCCGATTTTACGACATGGACAACCGTTCCGACATGGTGCGCCTCGTGCAGCAAATCGCGCTCATCATGCCCGCTCGATAGGGTAGGCAAAAGTCAAAAGGCAAAAGATGCCCGTTCCCAATCCGCAACTCGAAAAGAAGCTCAACCGCTGGGCCTACGCCGTCTCGGCTGTCGTCCTCGCGCTCGTCGCGGCGATGGGCAGCTCGCACAAAATCCAGACGGGCATCGACTTCAGCTTCCTCCCGCCTTTTCACTCGGCCTGCAACGCCGTCTGCGCCGTCTTGCTCGTCGTCGCGCTCGTTGCCATAAAAAACGGGAACATGGAAAGGCACCGCCGACTCATCTACGCGGCGATGGCGATGTCGGCCCTGTTCCTGCTCTCCTACGTCACCTATCATTTCACGACGCCGCCGACGCTCTTTGGCGACTCGAATCACGACCACGTCCTCTCGCCGGAAGAAAAATCTGCCGTCGGCGGCCTCCGCACTGCCTATCTCGTGCTGCTCAACCTCCACATCGTGGTGGCGGCGGTGAGCTTTCCGTTCATTCTGCTGACCTTCGTCCGGGCGTACACCAACCAGTTCGACCGCCACAAAAGGATGGCCCGCTGGACGTGGTGGGCGTGGTTCTTCGTCGCGGCGACGGGGCCGATTTGCTATCTCCTGCTCAGGCCATATTATTGAGAATCATGAAAAAGGCACTCATTTTCAGCTTCATCCTGCTCGCCGTCGGCCTTTCGGCCCAATGCCCGATGTGCAAAATCGCCGCCGAGTCGAACATGAAGAACGGCGGCTCCGGCGGCAACGGTCTAAACGGCGGCATCCTCTACCTCTTCCTCTTGCCATACCTGACGGTAGGCACCATCGCATTCATCTGGTGGCGCAACCGCCGCCGCACGGCCGACGGACTCCCGGCGGATGAGCACGAGCAAGCAAGGCTCAACTAAAGATTTTGGGTATTTTGCGCAGCGACGCGGCTGGCTACTTTCACCGCGTCAACCTTTTTGTTCATCCAAACTTTGCGCAAAAAATGAAGCAATCCAAACTCGTTCTGCTCGCCTCGCTGTGCGCGGCGGCTTTCCTTTTCCAACCTTCGACGGTTTCGGCGGCGATGGCCGCGCCCAAAACTTCGGTGCCAGCGGCGGTCTCGACCGAGGCCCCGGCGGCTGCACGCACTCTTTCCAAAAAAGAGACGCGCAAAATCGAGCGGTTTAAAAACCGCCTTGAGCGCGTGGCCAAGAAGCACGGCCTCGACAAGATCGCCGACATCAGCATCGACGATCCGGCCGAGAAGTGGCTCGTTCGCTGGCTCGTCTGCTGGGGCATCGGGCTGATTTTGAGCATCCTCGGGGCGGTCGCCTTGTACCCGCTTTGGTACGCCTCCTACCTCATCTGGACGCTCGGCACCGTCTGCGCCATCATCTGGATTCTGAAAATCACGGACTCCATTTGATTTTGGGCGAAGCCCCTGAGAATTGAAAAAGGCTTTCCGACGACCATCGGAAAGCCTTTTTTCATGCCTCTTTCTTTTTCCAAACGCCGGAGAGCACGGCCGCGTCGCGCACCCAAATCCACCAGACGACGAGGAGCAACGGGAAGACCACGACGATGCCCCGGTTGTAGTAGAGCGCCGAATCGAGGTCGAAGTGGAGGAGGTGCATCGCGGCGCGGGTCATGCCGCAGCTCGGGCACTCGGCGTCGAAGAAGAGGCGCGACGGGCAGAGGGCCACGCCCTCGTCGAAGAAACCGGCGGGCATCAGCATCAGCACGACCGGGCCGAGCAGCAGTGCGACGAGCCACGCCAGTTGGACAGATTTGCTTTTCATGTTCTTCTCAAAAACAAAAAAGGTCGGCACCGCAAACCGCCGCGCCGACCTCCTTCAGGTTGAAACCGGAAATCACTTGTAGTAGTCCTTCATCTTGATGAGGCCGTGGATGACGCCGGGCAGCCAGCACAGGAACGTCAGCAGGAGGTTGACCCACCAGTTGTTGCCCTGCCAGTCGTCCATGAGGCCCATGGCGAGGAAGCCCCAGCCGATGAGCACGAGCACGACATAGGCGCCCTTCGGCAGGTCGGTGCCGCCCTTGCCCATCTCTTTCTTGACCGCTTTTTGAGCGGCCTTGAGGGCGAGGCTCTTCTTCCAGCCGAGCTTTTCGCCGGTCATCTCCTTGTACTTGGCCGGGGTGAGCGACAGGAAGTCCTCGACGTTGAGGCGGCTGATGTCGGTCGGCAGGGCCTTCACGTCGGCGCTCTTGCTGATGGCGACGACCGGCGCGTTGGCCGCCGTGACGGAGGCGAACGAGGCGTTTGCGCCCACGAACAGGGCGGCGAGGACGAGTAAAATGGCTTTCTTCATAAAACTTGGATTGTTGAAAAAATTGGTTCAGGCCTACTCTCTCGGAGCTTTTCGGCATCGGCTCGCCGGTCGGAAGGGTAGCCCGGCGGGGTAAATGTAGAAACGACCCTCTTTTCAACAAGAGCCAAAAAAACGCATTCTAGACCGTCCTTCTACCTTCGCCCGCAAACCCGGTTGGGCATGAAAAAGAACCCGAGAATCGCCGTCTTCCCCGGCTCATTCGACCCCATCACCGTCGGCCACGCAGACCTCGTCGGGCGGGCCGTGCCTCTGTTCGACCGCGTCGTGGTGGCCGTCGGGGTCAACTCGCAGAAAAAGGCGCTTTTCCCGCTCGAGCAGCGGCTCGACTGGCTGCGGCAGGTTTTTCAAAAGCACCCGACGGTCGAGGTCGCCCACTTCGAGGGGCTGACCGTCCACTTTTGCCAAAAAATCGGGGCCAAGTACCTCCTGCGCGGCCTGCGCAACGCCTCCGATTTCGACTACGAAAAGACCATCAGCCAGCTCAACCACGACATTGCGAACATCGAGACCGTCTTTTTGATAAGCCAGCCGATGTTCACGCACATCAGCTCGACCATCGTCCGCGAGTTGATTCTCGGGCGGGGCGACGCCAGCTCCTTCCTGCCCCCCGAGGTGAAACTGCCGCCCGGCCTCGTCAACCCGTAACCCGAAATCCCCCGCAACAAGCGGGGCGGGCCAAATCCGCAATCTACCAAAGTGCATCTCCTTTTCATCACGCCCATTTTCCCGTTCGACGAGTCGGACACGACCTGTCTGCCCCCGCTGCAGGCCCTCGTCCGGGAGTTGGCCGCGCGGCCGGGCGTGAGGGTTTCCGTCATCGCGGTGCACTATCCGCACGCGGCGGAGGACTACGTCTGGAACGGGGTGCGCGTCTACGCCTGCGGCGGCTCGAACCGCTATATGCTGCGGCCGCAGACTTGGTACCGCGCCGTCGAGTGCGCCAGCCGCATCAACCGCGCTTGCCCAATCGACGCCATCCACAGCATTTGGCTGGGCGAGTGCGCCGTCATCGGCCGATGGCTCGAGCGCAAATACAACCGCCCCCACTGGGTCACGCTCGCCGGGCAGGACGCGCGGCCGGAGAACCCGTTCCTGTCCCTTTTCACGCTCGGGATGCTCAACCTCGTGGCCGTCTCCGAGGTGCAGGCGGGGGTCTACGAGCTGTCGACGGGCCGCGCGGTGCAGGCCGTCATCCCGTGGGGATTGGACGAAAAACAGTTCGCACCGCCCGCTGAGCCGGTCGAGCGCGATGTGGACATCCTCGGCGTCGGCCCCTTTTTGCCGCACAGAAACTGGCCGCTCTTTTTTGATGCCGTCAAAATCGTGGCTGAAAGGACGCCCGACGTGAAGGTCTCCATCGTCGGTGGCGGCGAGGAGAAACTGGCCCTCGAAGAACTCCGCCGGGCACATGGATTGGGCGAGGTTGTCAAGTTCGCGGGGCCGAAGTCGCGCCCGCGCACCCTCGAATGGATGCGAAGGAGCCGCGCCCTGCTCAACGCGAGCCATTACGAGGCGTTCGGCTACGCGATGCTCGAGGCGAGCGCGTCGGGCTGCCGGGTGGTCTCCACGCCGGTCGGAGTCGCGCCGGAATTGCCTTTTTGCGAGATGGGGGAGACGGCGGAAGAGCTTGCCGAACTCGTCCTCTCGGCACTCGCCGAGCGGGACGCGCCGCCCGGCCAGGTTCATTTTTCCGTGAAAGACACGGCAGACGGATACCTGCAACTGGCCAAATTGGAAACCGTCTCGCCCGTCGATGACATTGGGAAGGGTGGGGACTTTGGCGGGTCGCAATGACCGGGAGGGATGCTTTCAAAAGCCGTTCCGCTCGACTCCGTTACGGCCATACTCTTTTCCGAAACCGGCATGAAGTCGCCCCTTCCGACACTGATTTGGCCTTGCTCGATGGCGAAAATGCCTTTGTGGACGCTGATTTGACCCTGCTCTTTTCTGAAATCGCTTTTCTTGAAACAAGAACGCCGCCC
>JBGAWE010000260.1:0-5863 GCA_044227705.1 Saprospiraceae bacterium | reverse complement strand
ATGCGCCGGTGCGGGTCGGCGGCCATGCGCTGGTGATTTCGGCGGTCGCCCCGTCCATGTCGATGCCCAGGTCGCGGGCGGCGATGGCCATGATGGTCATCATGCACGAGCCGAGGGCGGTCGCGGCGAGGTCGGTCGGGCTGAAAGCCTCGCCCCGGCCCTGGTTGTCGAGCGGCGCATCGGTGATGATCTTGTTTCCCGAAAGCTGGTGGACGGCCTCCGTTCGGAGGTTGCCGAGGTAGGTTATCTTGCTCGTCATGATGCAAAATCAGGCTGCCGATTTTGATGCAACTGATTGGTTTTCAGGAAGTTCGGCCGCGCCTTCCGCCGCTTGCGGGCCTCTTTGCGCGCCTTGTCCTCCTCGTCCGCCTTCTCGTAGGCCTTGATGAGGATGTCTTTCACGAGCCGGTGCCTGACGACGTCCTCGGTCGTCAGGTAGACGGTGCCGATTCCGCTGATGTTGTTGAAAATATGGACGGCCTGCTTGAGGCCCGACCGCTGGTTGTGCGGCAGGTCTATCTGCGAGAGGTCGCCCGTGATGATGCACTTCGCCGAGGGGCCGAGGCGCGTGAGGAACATCTTGAGCTGGAGCGGCGTGGCGTTCTGCGCCTCGTCGAGGATGATGTAGGCGTTGTCGAGCGTCCGGCCGCGCATGTAGGCGAGGGGCGCGATTTCGATGACGCGGTTGTCCATGAAGAACTTGAGCTTGTCCATCGGCAGCATGTCGTCGAGCGCGTCGTAGAGGGGGCGGAGGTAGGGGTCGATTTTCTCTTTGAGGTCGCCGGGCAGGAAGCCGAGGTTCTCGCCCGCCTCGACCGCCGGGCGCGTCAGCACGATTTTTTTGACGAGCTTGTTCTTCAACGCCCGCACCGCGATGGCGACGGCAGTGTACGTCTCCCAGTGCCCGCCGGGCCGATGGCGAAAAGGATGTCGTTGGCTTCCGCCTCCGAGACGAGCAGCTTTTGGTTGCGGGTTTTTGCCCGGATGGGCCGGCCCTCGCGCCCGTGCAGGATGAGGCCGGAGGAGTCGCCGTTCGAGACGCGGTAGGCCGCTGGGTCCTCGCCCGAGAGCATGTCCTCGACGGTCTGGACGGGCAGCTCCTCGTGCTCGCGCAGGTAGCGGGCCATCATTTCGAGCTTCTCCTTGGCGGGTTGCGCGTCGCGCTTGTCGCCGGTGATCTTCAGGCTGTTGCCGCGCGAGGTGATGGTCAGGTCGGGGAACTGGCGGCGCAGCAGGTTGAGTTTGGCGTTGTTCTCCCCGAAGAGCTCGAGGAGGTCGAGGCCGTCGATGGTGAAGTTTATTTCTGTCAAGATGGGATGTGTTTTTTGAAACACGGATTGGTCGCGGATGAACACGGATTTCTTTCCCAAAACCGTGTTCATCCGCGACCAATCCGTGTTCCGGTCAGATGGGCCAAAAGTGCGGCGAATCAACTCAAAATCTTCCCCGTCACCTCCCCAAAACCGACGCGCACGCCGTCGCGCTCCGCCCAGCCGCGCATCGTCACGCGGTCGTTGTCGAGGATGAAGACGCGGGTCGAGCCGTCGGGCATGGCAACCGGCTTCGTACCGGCCCAGGCGATTTCGAGCATTGAGCCGTAGCTGCCCGGCGTCGGGCCGCTGATGGTTCCGGAGGCCATCAGGTCGCCTGTTCGGACGTTGCAGCCGTTGACCGTGTGGTGCGCCAGTTGCTGTGCCATGTTCCAGTACATGAACTTGAAATTGGAGCGGCTGACAGCGGTCTCGTTTATTGAAACCTCCAGTTCGATGTCGTAGTTCATTGGTTTTGAGCAGGTTAGGTAGTCCAGCGGCTTCGGCTTCTGCCTCGGCCCAGCCACCCGGAACGGCTCCAACGCCTCCATCGGCACGACCCACGGGGACATCGACGAGCCGAAGTTCTTCCCCAAAAAAGGGCCGAGCGGGACGTACTCCCATTTCTGGATGTCCCGCGCCGACCAGTCGTTGAACAAGACCATCCCGAAGATGTGCGCCTCCGCCTCCTTTGTCGAAATCGGCTCGCCCAGCCGCGACGGCTTGCCGATGATGAAGCCCATTTCCAGTTCGAAGTCGACCTGCCGTGATTTTGAGAAGATGGGAAGCTCCTCGCCTTTCGGCACGATTTGCCCCGACGGCCTTTTCAGGTCCGTCCCGCTGACGACGATGCTCGATGAGCGGCCGTGATAGCCGACCGGCAGCCATTTCCAGTTGGGCAGCAGCGCGTTTTTCGGGTCGCGGAACATGATGCCGACGTTCGTCGCGTGTTCGATGGAGGAGTAGAAATCGGTGTAGTCGCCGATCTCGACGGGCAGGTGCATCGTCGCCGTCAGGCGGTTGTGGAAGATTTTTTCAAAGCTCCTTTTCAGGATGCCCGACGGGTCGCAGAGGTCGGCCTGCACTTTTTGGCGGATGCGGCTCGTCACCGGTCGGCCTAGGGCGATGAAGGCGTTCAAACTTTTTTGTCGAAAAACCTTTTTGTCGAACCTCATCCTGGAAAAAAGCCCGGCCGCCGCCGCCGCCCCGAGGTCGATGATTTGGTCGCCGATGGCGATGCCGGGGCGCGGGCCGAGGCCGTCGGCGGGATCGAAGATGCCGAAGGGGAGGTTGTGGATGGAGAAGTCCGAGCCAGGCTGGACGGGGAGCCAAGAAGTGAGTTTTTGCATGATTTCTTTTTAAAAAAGCCGGTTTAGAGCCGGTCGGCGGGCAAAGTTCTTTTTTGCCGCAAACACGCAGAGAACGCGGAGGCCTTTTTGAGAAACTCCGCGCCCTCTGCGGCTTTGCGGCAAAAAACCGGACGGCCTTCTACTTTCGCCGCCGGAAACAGCCACTCGAGAAATGCTCATCGAAGTCTTCAAGTCGAAAATCCACCGCGTCCGCATCACGGAGGCCAACCTCAACCGCCATCGGTTCCATCACCATCGACGAGGCGCTGATGGAGGCGTCTGGGCTAATCGAGGGCGAGAAGGTGGCCATCGTCAACAACAACAACGGCGAGCGGCTCGAAACCTACGTCATCCGCGGCGAGCGCAACTCGGGCGTCATCTGCCTCAACGGCGCCGCCGCGCGCAAGTGCCAGCCGGGCGACGTGGTCATCATCATCAGCTACGCACTGATGACGCCGGAGGAGGCAAGGACCTTCCGCGGCACGGCCATCTTCCCCGACGAGAACAATCGGCTGACCTGAAGTTTTTCCATGCGAATACTGGCCATCGACTACGGCAGGAAACGGATGGGGATCGCCGTCACCGACCCCGCGCAGATAATCGCGCAGGGATTGGAGACCGTCGCCGCCGCCGAGGTCCTCGCCTTTTTGAAGGACTATTTTTCGAAAGAAGAGGTCGAGCGGATCGTGGTCGGCGAGCCTTTCCACGACGACGGCTCGCCCGCCCAACTGGCCGCCGAAATCGACCTTTTTTGCGCGAAACTGGCCAAGACCTTCCCCGAAATCCCTGTTTCGAGAGAAGATGAGCGGTACACGTCGAGCCTGGCAAAAGACTTCGTGATGAACAGCGGCCTCAAAAAAAAGGCCCGACAGGAAAAGGGGCGCGTCGACAAAATCGCCGCCGCCCTCATTTTGGAAAGCTGGATGAACCGGCACAAGTGGTGAATTTTGAATGGTTAATTGTCGATTGCTAGTTGTGGCCGGAGCACGATGGCACAACTAACAATTGACAATTATCCATTGAAGCAAGAAAGAAGATGATTCTACCCATTTACGCCCTCGGGCAGCCTGTTTTGAAAAGGGTCGCCGTCGACATCGCGCCGGGCCACCCCGACCTCGAAAAGCTCCTCGCCGACATGTGGGAGACGATGTACCATGCCGACGGCGTGGGGCTGGCTGCGCCGCAGATCGGGCAGAGCATCCGCGTATTCGTCATCGACACGGAGCAGATCGAGTACGAGGACGAGTCGAAACGGCCGCCCGAACCGGGCATCAAGCAGGTCTTCATCAACGCCCACGTCGTCGAGGAGTCGGGGAAGAACTGCACCATCGAGGAGGGCTGCTTGAGCATCCCCGACATCCGGGGCGACGTCGAGCGGCGCGACACCGTCACCATCCGCTTTCAGGACGAGAACTTCGTGGAGCACACGCGCACCTTCGGCCACATGAACGCCCGCGTCATCATGCACGAGTACGACCATTTGGAGGGCGTTCTTTTCACCGAGCGACTCAAGCCGCTGCGCAAACAGCTCATCCGCCGCAAACTGGAGAACATCAAAGTGGGGAAGGTGAGGAGTACAAGATGAAGTTCTTCAACGTGCGATAGCCGCCGCCCCGGCCTGCTCCATGAAAAAACAGCTCATCCTCCCCGCCGTCCCCATCCACGGCATCGCCGACCGGGGCAAGGGCGTCGGCCGCACCGAAACGGGCATGGCCGTCTTCGTCGAGGGTGCCGTGCCGGGCGACGTGGTCGACGTCTTCGTCCAGAAAAAGAAGCGCGAACTGGCCGAGGGCTACGCGCTCCATTTCCACCAAAAATCGCCCGAGCGCGTCGAGCCGATTTGCCAGCACTTCGAGCACTGCGGCGGCTGCAAGTGGCAGAACCTCGGCTACGAGGCCCAGCTTTTCCACAAAAACAAGGTGGTCGAGGACGCTTTCCGCCGCATCGGCCACCTCGAAGTCGGCGAGTGGCTGCCGATTCTCGGGGCGGAGGAGACAGTTTTCTATAGAAACAAACTCGAATTTTCCTTCTCGAACAAGCGTTGGCTGACCCCCGAAGAGCTTGCGGCGGGCGACGAAAAATATGTCAACTCGCTCGGCTTCCACCGCGCAGGTTCGTTCGATTCCGTCCTCCCGATTGAAAGATGCTGGCTCATGGCCGACCCCGCCAACCGGTTGCGCAACGGCGTGCGAGACATCGCCGCCGCTCAAAACCTGACTTGTTGGGACGCCCGTAAGCACACCGGTTTTTTAAGAAACATGCTCGTCCGATTGACGACGACGGGCGAGTTGATGGTCATTTTCAGCGTCGCACCGGCGAAGCGGGCGGTCATCAAAGGGTTCCTTGAGGAGGTTCTGAAAGCCTTCCCCGAGATCACTACGCTCCTCTTTTGCCAAAACCCGAAGGTCAACGACTTCATCCTCGACCTCGACATCGAGGTGTTTCACGGCAAGGGGTTCGTGGAGGAGCGGCTGGGCGAGCTGGTTTTCAAAATCGGCCCAAAATCCTTTTTTCAGACAAACACCCGGCAAGGGCTGCGGCTCTATGAGACCGTCGTCGAGTTCGCCGGGCTGACGGGCGCGGAGACCGTCTTCGACCTCTACACAGGCACCGGCTCAATCGCCCTTTTTGTGGCGAAACACTGCAAAAACGTTGTCGGAATCGAGGAAATCGCCGCCGCCATCGACGACGCGCGGCTCAACCAAGCGGCCAACCGAATCTCGAACGCCGACTTCTATGCGGGCGACGTGAAGGACGTCCTCTCCCCTTCTTTTTTGGAAAAACACGGCCGCCCCGACCTCGTCATCACCGACCCGCCGCGAGCCGGGATGCACCCGAAGGCCGTCTCGTGGCTGCTCGAACTGGCCGCGCCGCGCATCGTCTACGTCTCCTGCAACCCGGCGACGCAGGCCCGCGACCTGCAAATGCTCTCTGAAAAATACCGCGTGGCCAAAGTGCGGCCGGTGGACATGTTCCCGCACACGCACCATATCGAGTGCGTGGCGCTGCTGGAGGCGGTTCGGTAAAGCCTCACGAATCGGCCAATGCCGCTGCGACATCCGCAACTATGCTCTGATAGAGCGGCGACTCGCCACATCCGTCGTTTTCGGCGAGGAGCTTTTCAAAGCGGTTGTCGTCGATGTGCCTTTGGTAGGCGGCTTTCTCTTCAAGGGTCTTTTCGGCAAAGACTTTTTCAACAATCGG
>JBGAWE010000007.1:0-47402 GCA_044227705.1 Saprospiraceae bacterium | reverse complement strand
TCGGCCGCTTTTTTCGGTGAGGCCGTCGCGTTGTTCTAGACCGGCGTGGGCTTGTTGACGAGTTTTTCCCTCCGGTAGATGGCCTTCTCTTCGATGGCGAGGGCGTCGTTGAAGCCTTTCTTTTTGATGTCGGTCTCCGCCTTTTCGGCCTCGGCTTTGTTGTCCCAGACCCCGACGCGGATTTTGGTCGTCGCCTTCTCGGGAATCGTGTAGACGTTGCCGACCTCGAACAGCGGCGCGTAGGCCGACATGTCAACGGCCTCGCCGCCGTTGGTCAGCGCGGCGATTTGAACGCACCAGCGCTTCGGGGCGTCGGCCGCTTTTGGTTCAGGCTTGACCTCTGGTTTGGCGGCGACAACGGGCACCTCCTCCTTCTTGTTGGCGATGATGATTATGGGCGGTTCGGCCTCTTTTTCAGGTGCTTTTGCTGCAACCGTGCTGTGCTCGACCGGCTTTGGCGCGGCAATCGCGGCAGGCTTGGCAGCGGCTTTGCCAGGGTAGGCGAGGGCTTCGCTTCGCTCTTTCTCAGGAACGACGAATGCCCCTTTGTACCCCAACCGCTTCGACTGGAGAACGACGCTGTCCGCCTTCGCTCGGTTGGCGTAGATGCCGAGGCGGATCTTGCTCACCTTCCCATCGGGCGTCGCGTAGACGTTGCCCATGTCGGCCAGCGTCGAGTATTTTTTGAGGAAAGGCTGGTCGACCTTCCCATCAATCATGGCGATTTGAACGGAGTAGCCAGCAGCCGCGACCTCCTCTTTTTGGGTCGAAAAGACGACCGGCTTCGGGGCCGACGCGCCGTTCGAATCAGGCTTGAAGACAACCACCTCGGGCTTGGCAGTCTCTGGTTTCGCCTCGGTTTTCTTTTCGGTCGAATAGACGACGGGCGCCGGTTCCTCTTTTTTCTGTTCAGCCGGTTTGGTCTCAGCAGGCTTTGTTTCGGCCGGTTTCGGCGCGGCGGCGACAGGCGGCTCCGGTTGTTTCGCAGGCACCGCAGCTGCGGCGGAATAGGCGTCGCGCAATTTGATTTCCCCCAAATCCTTCTTCGTCGCATCCGCTTTCACGGTCAAACTTTCCTCCGCAAAACCGGCCCGCGAGGCGGTGACCTTATAGGTCTTCCCCGGCTCGAAATCGAAGCCGAAACGGCCCTCCGCATCCGTCTGGACGCTGCCGAGCATCTTCCCCTCGGCCGATTTCACGCCGACGAAAACATCCTCCAAATAGCCCTTCGTGTCCGCGTTCATCACGCGGCCGGTCCATTGGCCGTCGAAGTTTTTGCTGCTCCCTTTCACCGGCACACCCGGCGTTTCGGTCGAGTAGGTGACCGGCGAGGCTGGAGGGGTCATTTCAACCGAAGCGGGCGTTCCAACCTCCCGTTTTTGGAGGTTGACGAGCAAGTTCCGCTCTTTCATCCCCGAGTAGACCTCGACAGCGACCGCCTCGAAGCCCGCCTTTCTGACGACGACGGTGCAGGAGTTCGTCCCCTCCAATAGGTCGAATTGGATGCTGCCGTTTGCGTCGCCCGTTGCCTTGCCGCCGTTGCAGGCGGCGAAGTCGAACTCGCAGGCGGCCAGCGGTTTCTTGTCTGAGTTGACGGTAATCGAAAAGACCTCCGTCGCCCGGCTGACCTGCCAGATGTCCTCGTTCCCCTTGCCCCCTTTTCGGTTCGAGGTGAGGTAGCCGAGGTTCATGGCCGCGTCGTATGTAAACCCGTAGTCGTCGCGCGAGGAGTTGATGCCCGGCCCGAGGTGGGTGATTTTTTTGAACTCGCCCCCGTCGACGTCGGCGCGGAAAACGTCCATCCCGCCGAACCCTTCGAGCCAGTCGGAGGCGAAAAACAGCGATTTCCCGTCGTAAAAGGGCGTGATTTCATCTCCCGGCGTGTTGACCGAAGGCCCGAGGTTGGCGGGCGCGTCCCACGATTTTCCGTTGAAGTTGCTTGCGTAGATGTCCCAGCCGCCGTAGCCGCCCTCGCGGTCGCTGGCGAAATAGAGCACCCGGCTGTCGGGTGAGAACGTCGCGTAGCCCGTCGAGAAGTCTCCGTTGTGCGGGAAGGGCTTGACGTTCGCCCATTTCCCATCAATCAGTTCGCCCGTGTAGAGCGACATCCGAACGCCCGAGCCGATTTGCCGCGAACCGTCGACGAAGTTGTTGCGCGAAAAAGCCAGCCGTTCGCCGTCGGCCGAAAAGCTGACCGGGCCTTCGTTGAAGTTGTTTTCGAGGTCGCTTTTCAAAAAGCTCGGCTTGCCGAGAAAGCCCTTCGCATCGCGGCTCGACACGAAAAGCTGGTTGAAGGCGTCGCCCGTCCAGTCGGAGGCGGATTTCTTGTCGGTCTTCCGCGCCAGGTCGCTGCGCGAGGAGGAAAATACCACGTTTTTGTTGAAAAAGGCCGCGCCGAAGTCGCTGGACGGCGTGTTGACGGCCTCGTTTTTCACGTCAAAATTGGCCGCGTCGTCGGCATGGGCCTTGGCAAAATCGCAGGCGGAGACGAAGTGCTGCCCCGTTGCCGCGTCGCTCTGCTGAAAGCGGACGAATTGTACCCGCGCCTCATCGTACCGCCCGAGCGACATCAAGGTTTTTCCGAAATTGAGAACAGTTCCCGCGCTCGCCCCGGGGATGATGACGGCCCGCTCGTACCATTTTACGGCTTCGTCCGGCTGGTTGAGCTGTCGATAGCAGTCGGCCAGCTTGCCGATGGCCTCGGGGTTGCCCGGCTCCTGCTCCAGCACGGAGCGGTAGGAGCGCACGGCGAGGTTGTAGGCGTAGAGGTTGTACTGCTTGTTCGCTTTTTCGAGGAGTTCGTCGACGGCCACGACCTGCGCCGAGGCGACCGAAATGCAGAGAAGGAGGGCGGCAGTCAGAAGGCCGACCCGGTTGGTTGCGTGCTTCATTGCAATGGTGGAATTTGTGTTTCTCAAAAATGACTGTTTGACTTTCCGGCCCGCGCCGGTCGTGTAAGTGGTTGAGAATCAACCCGGTGCAAATAACAGGTTTCCGCCGGGAATATTTCACCCCAATTTTGGGACAGCCCCGCGCCAAAACAAAAACGGCCGGCCTTCAAACTGAAAGCCGACCGTTTTCGCAGTAAACACGCCCTCGGTTACTTGGAGGCGCGGATGATGTACTTGTCGATGTCCGCCGCCGGGCTGGTGTTCGGGTAGTCGGATTTGATCTGCTCGTACAGTTTTTTCGCGTCGCCGGGTTGGTTCTGGTGTTCGTAGAGCTGCCCGAGCCGCTTCATGTACATGGGTGTCAGCACATCGTTCTTGCCCGCCGAGATGGCCTTTTTGTAGTGGTCGATGGCAGAGGCGAAGTCGCCTTTGTTGCCGTAGGCGTCGGCGAGGGCGCCGTTCTTCATGATGCCCATCACGCTGCCTTCAGGGCTGTATTTGTCGAGGAACTCGATGGCCTTGTCGTCCTGTCCGGTCTGAAGGTAGCAGATGCCGGCGTAGTATTTGGCCATGTTGCCGGCCGCCGTGCCGCCGAAATCGGCGATGATCCCGAGGAAGCCGGGCGCGCCGTCGACCGCCGGGTCAAGGGCTTTTTGGAAGGAGTCGCGCTCGAAAAGCCACTGAGGCGCGGCCATCGCGGCAACCGCTTCCTTCTGCTTGGGCTCTTGGTAAAAGGTCTTGTAGGCATAATAGCCGCCAACGATGACCAGCAGGGCGCCGCCGACGAGCGAAATCATGCGCCCATATTTTGCCCAAAAATCCTCGGCCGTGTGGCGCACCTCGGCGATGTCGACGGTGAAATCTTCCTCCTGCACATTCTTTTGGGAGGCGGTCGTCGCGGTAACTTTTCTCTTTGCCATTGAAAAACGGATGGGTTGACTTGTTGTGTTGACTTGATAAGCCTCTCTGAAAAGGCGGGCAAAAGTAGAAAAACGGCCTTTCTCGGCACCCCTGCCGACAACTTTTCAATCAAGCGGAAGAATTAAGGCCGCTTGCGGGACCCAGACTTGCAGCCGATCAGCTGATTTCCCCTCTGAAAAAGCCGCGCTCCGCTCAATCTCGGCGCGGCAACCCCGTCGCCGAGCGAGTTTTTGGCGGTGAGGACACGCGCCTCGTCCCATGCCCCGCTTTCGATGAACTGGCCGAGCAAGTTCGCTCCGCCCTCGACAAGAAGGATGGCCTTTTTCGCCGCCGCCATTTTTTCCAATACATTGGAAATCAACGGTTTGCCCTCTCTGAAATCGCCCAAGTCTCCGCCGAGCCGTCGAATAGACGCGACGCAACAGAGATTTTTTTCTCAAAATCGACGACGATGCGCATCGGGTTTTTCCCGAAAAACAGCCGGTTGGTCAGTGCCGGGTCGTCGACTTTAGCGGTCGTCGTGCCGACCATAATGGCGTCGACCTCCGACCGCCATCGGTGCGACAGCCGTTGGGCGACAGGGCCGCTGATGGCCGTCCGCTCGCCCTTTTTCCGATGAAACCGTCTGCCGATTGCGCCCATTTGGATGACGTAAGGCCGTTTTTTTTCAATCCAAGTGAAAAAGGCGCGGCTGAGCCAGCGGCCCTCCACCTCCAAAATCCCCGTCGTCACTTCGACCCCGGCTCGGCGCAGTTTCTCGACGCTCCGCCCGCCGGTCAGCGGGTTCGGGTCGATGTTCGAGATGGCGACGCGAGGGATTTTTTTCTCCAAAACCAAATCGACGCAAGGCGGCGTCTTGCCAAAATGATGGCAGGGTTCGAGGTTGCAATAGAGCGTGCTTTCCGCGATAAACCGTTGATTGTCAACGCTCACGGAGGCGAGGCAATTGACCTCTGCGTGGGCCGAGCCGTGTTTTTGATGAAACCCTTCGCCGATGATTCGCCCGTCGTGAACCAGCACCGCGCCGACCAACGGGTTGGGCGAGACGCTGCCCGCGCCGAGCCGAGCGAGGTCGAAACACCTTTCCATGAACGGAAAACGGCGAGAGGCAACTGGTGAATTCACGGCTGGCTGGTTCCCAAAATTTCAGAAAAAAGGCGGCCGATGTCGTCGGAAAGTTTTTGCGCGGCCCGCCCGGCGGCCTCTGCGAAATCTGGGTCGCCGCTGGCGAAGATGATGTTCCGCGACGAGTTGATGAGCAGCCCGCAATCGGCGTTTAGTCCGGCGCGGAGGGTCGCCTCAAGGTCGCCGCCCTGCGCCCCGATGCCAGGGACTAGGAGGAAATGCTCCGGCACAATCTCTCTAACTCGTTGAATGTGAGCGGCTTGCGTTGCGCCGACGACGAACATCAGCTCCTCCGCGCCGCCCCACGAGGCGACGGTCGAGATGGTTTTTTCAAAAAGAAACCGGCCGTCGGCCATTCTTTCCATCTGAAAATCCCGGCTGCCAGGGTTGCTCGTCAGGCCGAGGACGATGGCCCATTTCCCTTCGAACCCGAGAAACGGGCGCACCGAGTCCTCGCCCATGTATGGCGCGACGGTCAGCGCGTCGAAGCCCATTTTTTGAAAGAACGCCTCGGCGTAAAGGCGGCCCGTGTTGCCGATGTCGCCGCGCTTCCCGTCGGCTATCGTGAGGTGCGTCGGGCCGATGTGCTGCCTGATTTCGGCGAGGATTTTCAGGCCGTCGGGGCCGAGGGCTTCGAAAAATGCGAGGTTAGGTTTGTACGCGACGCAATGGCGGCGGGTCGCGTCGATGATTTCCTTGCAGAAAAGGAGGACGCCGTCGGCGGTCTTCGGCAAGTGGGCGGGCAGCTTGCCAAGCTCGGGGTCGAGGCCGACGCAGAGGCAGGTTTGCTTTTCGAAAATATGGTGGATGAGTTTTGCTCTGGTCATTTTCGGCTTCAGTTTCGGGTTATTGGTGATCGACTGTCCGGGTTGAATTTTTTCAAACGAAAATTATTAAAAAAAAGACGTTTTCTAACTCGCTCAGAGACTTCGTCCAATCACGATGAAAATTATTTAAACAAGAGTTCACCCCGCAAGCAGCTCTTTCGCCGTCTCCAACGCGTTCGCCGATGGCGGGTTGCCGCTCAACATCGTTGCCACCGCCCGAACGCGCTCGCCGTCGCCGAGGAGTTGGAGATGGGTCGCCGTCCGGTCGCCGTCGGTCTTTTTGTAGATGAAATAGTGGCGGTCGGCCTTTGCTGCCACCTGCGGGGTGTGCGTGATGCAGACGACTTGGTGGCGACCGGAGAGTTCGCGCAGGATTTGGCCCATTTTCATGGCGACGTCTCCGGAGATTCCCGAGTCGATTTCGTCGAAAATGAGGGTCGGCAGGGGAATCGCGTCGGCGACGATGCTCTTCGTACAGAGGTTCAACCGGGAAAGCTCGCCGCCCGAGGCCACGTTTTTGATGGGCAAAAACTTCGAGCCGACGTTCGTGGCGAACAAAAACTCGACCACGTCCGCGCCCGTCGGTGTGAGGTTTTCGGTCGGCTCGATGGCCACTTTCAGCCGGGCGTGGGGCATCGAAAGCTGGGTGAGGAGGTTCTGCACCCGGTTTTCAAAATGCTCGACCACGCCTTTCCGCCTTTCGGTCAGAGTTGAGGCGATGGCTCGAAGGCGGTTTTCGAGCGCGGCGATTTGCTTTTCGACGGCCGAGATTTCCTCGCCGAGGTCGGTGAACCCCGATAGGTTTTGGGAGATGTCCTCGTGGATTTTCAGCAGGTCGGCGACGGTCGAAACGCCGTGTTTTTTCTGCAAGCGATAGATGGTGTCGAGCCGGTTTTGGGCCTCCATCGCCCGCTGCGGGTCGTGGTCGGTCGCGTCCGCGATTCGTTCGCAATCGGAGGCAAGTTCCTGAAGCTCAAGCACTTGCGAATCGATTCTTTCCGCAACCGAGGCCAGCTTCGGGTCGATGCGGCGCATGGCGGAGAGGGAGCGGGCGATGTCCTTCAATTGTGGGACGATGGCCTGCTCGCTGTCCGCCAACTGGCTGAACGCCGCACCGAACGCCTGCTTGATTCCCTCGGCGTTGGTCAGGCGGGCGAGGTCGGATTCAAGGGTTTCCTGTTCGCCGTCGGCGAGGGTCGCCTTCTCGAACTCTGCCAGTTGAAATTGGAGGAAATCGGTCTCGCGCCCGGCGGCGTCGCGGCGGGCGAGGAGGTCGGCGAGGCGGCGTTTTTCCGAAACAAATTGTCTGAACCCAGCGGTGTAATCTGCCAGCGGCTGGCGGTTGTCGGCGAGCGCGTCGAGCATCCGAAGCTGGAAGTTGACGTTGTGAATGTCGAGCGTGTCGAACTGTTGGTGGAGGTCGACGAGGGCGGCCGTCAGTTGTTCGAGGAGCTTGTTGTTGACGGGTGTGTCGTTGATGAAGGCGCGGCTTTTCCCGGCGGCGGTCAGCTCGCGGCGGATGGTCACCTCGTCGTCGTAGTCCAGCTCATTTTCCTCGAAGAAGGGACGGAGGCCGTATTTTTTGACCAAAAACAGGCCCTCGACGACGCATTTTTCCCCCTCTCGATAGAAAACCCGAGTGTCGGCGCGCTCACCCATGACGAGGCCGAGCGCGCCGAGGAGGATGGATTTGCCCGCGCCCGTCTCGCCGGTGATGATGGTCAGGCGGTCGCTGAACTCGATGTCGATGGCATCGATGAGGGCATAGTTTCGGATGGAGAGTTTTTTCAGCATCGGATGTCTTGGCCGGTCGGCGGGGGCGAAGGTAGATTGAGGTTTTGAAAGTTTTTGTGTCGCAAATCTTAAAAAAGCTCGCCCTGTTTCCCAAAAAATTGGACTTTCGCCCATCGACTTTTCACCAAAAACAACAGCAACATGTACGGACAAGAACCCAACTACGGCCGCCCGACCGGCGGCGGCTTCCGCATCCCGCCGACGCTCATCATCGCGCTGGTGATGGGGGCCTTCGCGGTTTTCCGCTATTACTCGACAAGCCAGGTGAACGAGGTGACGGGCGAGACGCAGCACATCTCGATGTCGCCGCAAGAGGAGGTGGCGATGGGACTGCAATCGGCCCCGCAGATGGCGGCAGAGTTCGGCGGCGAGGTGACGAACCCAGAATTGGCGGGCATCGTGAAAAGGGTGGGGCAGAAACTCGTCCAAAGCTCGGCGGCGAAGGCCACGCCCTATCAGTACGACTTCCACTTGCTCGCAGACCAGCAGACAATCAATGCTT
Organism: Saprospiraceae bacterium; assembly: GCA_044227705.1. Lineage (GTDB taxonomy): Bacteria > Bacteroidota > Bacteroidia > Chitinophagales > Saprospiraceae > JANOQP01. Next base: position 39,342 of record JBGAWE010000007.1, on the reverse strand, counting down.
TTGCACTGCCGGGCGGGCAGATTTTCATCACCTACGCGCTCTTTTCGAAGCTCGAAAACGAGGACCAACTGGCGGGCGTGCTCGGCCACGAGATTGGCCACGTCGTCGCCCGGCACTCGGCCGAGAAAATGGCACAGGCCGAGCTGACGCAGGGCCTGACCGGTGCCGCGACCGTCGCCGTCTCGGGCGGCGGGATGAACAACGGGGCCATCGCCCAGATGGTGGCCAACATGATCTCGCTTAAATATGGCCGCGAACAGGAGCTCCAGAGCGACGACCTCGGCGTGCGCTTCATGCTGGAGTCGGGCTACGAGCCGGAGAACATGATTGGCGTGATGGAAATCCTCAAACAGGCCGCCGGACCGAACCGGACGCCCGAGTTCCAAAGCTCGCACCCCGACCCGGAGAACCGGCAGGAGCATATCCGGGAGAGCATCAAAAAATATCGGGGGCATTGAATTTGCCGGGAGCCTCGCCAGTTCGCGAACGCACTAAATGAGCCAACAAGTTGATTTTCAACCTGTTGGCTCTTTTTTTTGATGGGCAGTCGATTCCTGGTTTCAGTTTTCGACGTCGGCTGTCGCGCCGTGCGTGTCGCCCGAAATCCATAAACGGGCATCGCAACCGTTGCAACTTCCCATGTTCTGGAAATCGCCGGTGAGCAAGATCTTCACATCGGAAAGCAACGTGAGCGAGGCGTTTGACTCGATGGCGAGGCCTGCGAGTTCGATGGTGCCCGTCCGAACGACCGGGAATTTCCGCGCATTGGCCGACATGTCCGGGATGACAACGCGGTCGAACTCGGAGGGTGCGTGGCCGAGGCTCCAGTTTTTGGAGAAGGCCCAGTCGCTCTCGTGGCCAGGGAAGCCACCCTTCCAAGTGTTGACGGTTTGGGCGCGGAGCGAGGTGAGGGAGAGCGCGAAGAAAGCAAGGGCGGAGATGATGGTCGTGAGTTTCATTAGCCAGAAAGTTTAGAAGATTCGACCATTGATTGGTTGGCGGGGCAAAGGTTATCGGTGCCTGGCGGGCGCCAAGCCGATTTGTCCCGCTGAAGGGCTTGGAGCCGCTCCACGCAGTTGGAGCGGCAGGGTCAGGAAGTAGTCGCCGTCGGCAGTGTGGGTTTTGCAGTGGTTGCGGCCAAACACGGCGAAAATGGGTTCGGCGAGCGGGATTTTGACAAGGTTCTCTTTGTGCTTCAGGAAAATCCGGTCTGGCGGTCGACGGCGATGATCATCCCGTCCTCGACGGCGAGGATTTTCACGGGATTTCCCATTTTCTGCTGCCGTCAGTCCGGCTTGAAATGGTGGATGGACTGCGCGACGAGCTTCCACGAGCCGTCCACTTTTTCCAAAACGCGCATCTCGTGTGTCGGATGGATGGAGCCGTCGGCGTTGGTTTTGAACTCGTCGTACATGGCGACGGCCGTGTCGCCCGAGGCGTGAATGAGTCAGTTGGAGGTCGAAAAAGAGGTGAAACCGCCCATCATCTCCTTCTTGATTCCCCGCATTTGTTCGGCTTCGATGACGATGGCCTTGCCATCCTCCGTCGTCACCAGCATCCTTGAATAAGGGCGGACCTGCCAGCAGTTTTGGTAGCTCCCCAAATCGGAGGTCATCCAGGCTTGGGTTTCGGCCTCACAGAGTTTTCGGACGGCCATTTCTTCGTCTGATTGGGCGGTTGCGAAGGCCCAGCCGAGCAGAAGGGAGAGGAGGAGCGGCAATTTTTTCATCGAAAAAGTAGATTGGTTTGGCTCAAAAAAAGCTCGGCCCAAGGAAAGCAATTCCGCCCTTTCGATCTGACTGGCCCGGTGCGGATTGCCCAAAAAGAAAGAGCCAACTGGCTGAATCCCAACCAGTTGGCTCCTGAAAGTTTGAAATCTGACTTCAAAATCAGACCTCGTAAGTAGCCCGTACGGGAATCGAACCCGTGTTTCATCCGTGAAAGGGACGCGTCCTAACCCCTAGACGAACGGGCCTTTTGTTCGAAAAGGCGGGCAAATGTAGAAGCGCGATTTTCAGACGGCCAAGCTGTCCGCAATCTTTTGCTCAAAAATTTTTCTCAACGGGCGATTTTGGCGGCTTTCCTACTTTTGGGCGGCCTATCCAAATATCGTTCCGCCGGTGGCGGATTTCTGTTCACCCATCAAAATGATTTTTTGCGAACATGGCTAAAAAGAGAATCGCCATCAACGGCTTCGGCCGCATCGGACGCCTGACTTTCCGCAATTTGCTGAAAGACAAAACCGTCGAAGTTGTCGCTATCAACGACCTCACCGACAATCACACCCTCGCCCACCTGCTCAAGTATGACACGATGCAGGGGAAGTTCGAGGGCACCGTCGAGTCGGCAGACGACGCCATCATCGTTAACGGAAAACGCATCGCGGGCCTCGCCGTCCGCAACCCGGCCGAGCTGCCGTGGAAGAAGATGAAAGTCGATGTCGTCCTCGAATGCACGGGCATCTTTCTTGACAAAGAGAAGGCCGGGCTTCACCTTCAGGCCGGGGCCAAGCGCGTCGTCCTCTCCGCGCCGCCGAAGACCGACGACGTGCCGACATTCGTCATCGGGGCCAACGACCATAAAATCAAACCAGAGGACACGGTCATCTCCAACGCCTCCTGCACGACGAACTGCCTCGTCCCGCAGATGGTGGTTTTGGACAAGGCTTTCGGCGTCGAGCAGCTTTTCATGAACACCATCCACGCCTATACCGCCGACCAGAACCTGCAGGACGGCCCGCACCGCGACCTGCGTCGCGCTCGCGCCGCCGCGCAGAACATCGTTCCGACATCGACCGGGGCGGCGAAGGCCGTCGTCCTCATCGCGCCGGGGCTGAAGGGGAAGATCCAGTCGACTTCGCTGCGCGTCCCTGTCGCGACGGGGTCGTTGACCGACTGCATTTGCACGTTGCAAAAACCGGCGACCGTCGAGGAAATCAACGCCGCCTTCAAGGCCGCCGCCGACGGGCCTTTGAAAGGAATCATCCAATACTCGACCGAGGAACTGGTCAGCTCCGACATCGTGCGGAACACCCATTCGTGTATCTTCGACTCGAAACTGACTCAGGTCTACGGCAACACTTGCCGCATCGTCTGTTGGTACGACAACGAGGCGGGCTACTCGGCCCGTTTGGCGCAAATGGCCGCAATGGTTTGATTGTCAACCATTTGCGGTTCCCGAAAAACGTCGGAAGGGTACAAGCCCCTTCCGACGTTCCTTTTTCCGAAACGGTTTTTCACCTAAAAAATAGAACCAATGGCATCCATCGAATCCATCGACTTCAAAAAAAAGCGCGCCCTAATCCGCGTCGATTTCAACGTCCCGCTTGACAAACAGTACAACATAACCGACGACACCCGCATCCGCGAGGCGCTGCCGACCATCCGGCACATTTTGAAACAGGGTGGCTCGGTGATTTTAATGTCGCACCTTGGGCGGCCGCTCGAAAAGCTCAATGCCGACGGCACTATTAATAAGGAGAAGTTCACCCTTCGCCACCTCATCGGGCATCTGGAGAAGTCGCTGAAAAGGACGGTTCAGTTCGCCCCCGACTGCGTCGGCCAGGAGGCGGCTGCGATGGCCAAAGGGTTGAAGGCCCGGCAGGTTCTCTTGCTCGAAAACACCCGTTTCTATAAGGAAGAGGAAAAGGGCGACCACGACTTCGCCCAAAAACTGGCCTCGCTCGGCGACGTCTACGTCAACGACGCTTTCGGGACGGCACACCGAGCGCACGCCTCGACGACCATCGCCGCCCGCTTTTTCGACAAGAACCACAAGTGCTTCGGCTTCCTCATGGAGCGCGAAATCACCAACGCCGACCGCGTTTTGAAGTCGGCCGAGAAGCCGGTGACGGCCATCACGGGCGGAGCAAAAGTGTCCGACAAAATCCTGCTGCTCGACCGCTTCCTTGGCTTCGTCGACAACATCCTCATCGGCGGCGGGATGGCGTACACTTTTTTCAAAGCCAAGAACGGCCAAATCGGCGCTTCACTTTTGGAGGAGGACCGCATCAAGACGGCCAAGGCTTTTTTGAAAAAGGCAAAAGAGGCGGGCGTGAACGTCCTCCTGCCGAAGGATTCGATTTGCGGCGACCGGTTCGCGGCGGATGCGCAGGTCGCCACCTACCCTTCGAACAAAATCCCCGACGGCTGGATGGGCCTCGACATCGGCCCGAAAGCGGCGCGGGAGTTTTCCAAAGTGGTGAAAAACTCGAAAACCATCCTTTGGAACGGGCCGATGGGCGTGTTCGAAATGCCTGCCTTTGCCGAGGGGACGAAAAAAATCGCCAAAGAAGTGGCGGCGGCGACCAAGAAAAACGGCGCCTTTTCCCTCGTCGGCGGAGGAGACTCGGTCGCGGCGGTCAACCAATTGGGGCTGGCGAAGAAGGTCAGCTTCGTCTCGACCGGTGGAGGCGCGATGCTCGAGTACCTCGAAGGGAAGGAGCTTCCGGGCATAAAAGCGGTGCGCGATTGAGTGGAGGTTGGCTGTTAAAACGAGCTGAAAGCCGGGTTAAAACGGATTGAAAGCCCGGTCGGGAAAGTGCGAGGAAGGTGCCCGGCGCAGTTTTTGGGCCGAGTTTTCAACCACATTTATCCACCAAATCATTCAAAATCATGCGCAAGCCAATCTTTTCCGCCCTGTTCGCCGCCGCTTTGGCCTTTTCTCAAAAAACGTCGGCGCAGGTCGATGCGACAGCCAACCCGCTCGGTATATTGAGCGGCGGCCCTTCCATCGGGGTCGATTTCGGGGTCTCCCGGAAGTTCAGCGTGGAAGGCTCAGGGTTCTTCGGAACGGCCAAAATCGACGACACGGACGGGATGAACTTCGGTTTCAACGTCGTCCCGAAGCTATACGTCCGGCCGAAGTACGGGACCGACCGGTTCTATTTTGACCTCTTTGCCCGCTACTTCCAGCGCGATTGGAAGAAGAACACGGACAAAAACGTCCCGGCCTACACGACCACCCGATTCGGCGTCGGCGTCGGCGTGGGCTGGAAGGCGGTGACGAACAACGGCTTCGTCCTCGACCTCGGCATCGGCTTCGGCCGCGCCTACTACGACCACCGGTCCATTTCCGACAACTTCGACGTGACAGACTGGGGGAAACGGATGGTCATGGCCAAGCTTGGCCTCGGCTACCGGTTCGGCGGACACCACAGCAAGTGAGGTTCTGTCGGCAAGAAAACCCCGTTTTCGGGAAATGAAAAGGCCCCGCTCTGAGCGATTGCTCGAAGCGGGGCCTTTCTTTTTGGGCAAAAATCACTCGAAAAACTTCCGCCCCTCGCGGCTCATCTTCCGCAAAATCGGCGAGCAGCGATAGCGGTCGTCGAGGTACTCGGCGTGCAGCGCGTCCATTTTTTCGACCACTTGCTCGATACCAAGCTCGTCGGCCCAGGCGAGGAGGCCTTTCGGGTAGTTCACACCTCGGGTCATGGCCAGCTCAATGTCGTCGCGGCTAGCGACGCGGAGGTAGAGCACATCGGCGGCCTCGTTGATGAGCATGACGAGTATCCTTTTGAAAATCTCGCGGCCCAGTGCCTCGTCCTCGACGGGCGGCGGGTTGACGGCCCCTTCGCGGTAGTCGTAGAAGCCACGACAGGTTTTTTGCCCGTAATAGTGCGCGTCGACCAGCCGCCTTTGGGTGAAAGACGGCCGATAGCGCGGGTCGCAGAAGAACTCGTGGAAGACGGTCTCCGTCACCTTGAAATTCACGTCGTGGCCGATGAAGTCGGTCAGCTCGAACGGCCCCATGCGGAAGCCGCCGATTTTTTTCATCGCCCAGTCGATGGTCGGGAAGTCGGCGATGCCCTCCTCGTAGATGCGAATCGCCTCTCCATAAAAAGGCCGCGCGACGCGGTTGACGATGAAAGCGGGCGTGTCCTTGCAGACGACGGTCGTCTTCCCCCACGAGTCGACGAGCCGCCGGGCGGTGTCGACGACGCGCTGCTCGGTCTGCAGGGCGGGGATGATTTCGACCAGTTTCATGATGGTCGCCGGGTTGAAAAAGTGGATGCCAATCATCCGCTCGGGGTGCGCCAGCTTGGCCGCGATGGCGGTGATGGGCAGCGAGGAGGTGTTGGAGCCGAGGATGGTGCGCGGGTCGGCCGTCGCCTCGAGGCTGCGCAGCGCGATTCGCTTAGCGTCGAGGTCCTCGACGATGCACTCGATGATGAGGTCGCACTCGCCGAGCGACGACATCGCGTCGCCGAACTTCAGGCGGCTGAACAGGGCGTAGCTGTCGGCGTCCGTCAATTTCCCCTTGTCGACGAGGTGGCGGAGGTTCTCTTGGATGCGCTTTGTGGCCTTCGCCATGGCCGGGGCGTTGATGTCGAACAGCGTGACCTCGTGGCCCGCCGCCGCCGCCACCTGGGCGATGCCGCTGCCCATCGCGCCGACGCCGAGGATGCCTATTTTTTCCATAAAAGAGGTGGTTGGTTGCCGGGCCTCGCCCGAAAAGCGGGGCGAAAGTAGCCGCTCGGCCGTTTTTGGCGTCCACGCCAACGACCAATCTTTAGTTGATGGCAGGGACGCCAACAACGACCAAAATCCCGCCGGACCGCGATAGTTTTGCCCCGGTTTTTAGAGAAAACAAAGGGAAGATGCTCTACATCACGAGGATTGAGAAGTTCAACGCGGCGCACAAGCTCTGGGTCGCCGACTGGTCGGAGGCCGAGAACGAGGCCGTCTTCGGCAAGTGCGCCAACCGGAACTGGCACGGGCACAACTACGCGCTGCACGTCACCGTCCGGGGCCTGCCCGACCCGGTGACAGGCTTTATTTTGGACGTGAAAAAGCTCTCGGTCATCGTCAAGGCACACGTTATCGACCTCATAGATCACTCCAACCTAAACCTCGACGTGCCGTTCATCCCCGCCGGGGTGCAACCAACCACCGAGAACTTGGTTTTGCTGATTTGGAAGCAGCTCGTCGCGCCAATCGAGGCCGAGGGGTGCCGCCTCCACCGCCTCCAGCTTTGGGAGACGGACACTATTTACGCCGAATATTTCGGCGAGTAAAACCAGTTTTCAAGAAACATGGGATTCAACAAAGCCGACGTCTACTGCGACGACGTGACCAACGACCTGATGCCCGGCTACCGCTCGATGCTCGACCGGCTGGGCGAGGACCCGACCCGCGAAGGCCTGCTCAAAACCCCCGAACGCGCCGCGAAAGCCATGCAATTTTTGACGCAGGGCTATAAACAAGACCCCCGGAAGATTTTGGAGTCCGCCAAATTCAAGGAGGACTACTCGGAGATGGTCATCGTCCGCGACATCGAGGTCTATTCGCTCTGCGAGCACCACTTGCTGCCTTTTTTTGGGAAGGCGCACATCGCCTACATCCCCAACGGCCACATCGTCGGCCTGTCCAAAATCCCGCGCGTCGTCGATGTTTTTGCTCGGCGGTTGCAGGTTCAGGAGAGGCTGACGCTCGAAATCCGCGACGTCATTGACGAGGTCCTCAAACCGCTCGGGGTGGCCGTCGTCATCGAGGCGGCTCACATGTGCATGATGATGCGCGGCGTGCAAAAACAGAACAGCTCAACGACGACCTCCGCCTTTTCGGGCGAGTTCGAGCATATGCCGACGCGGAACGAGTTTTTGAAGCTCATATCCCGCCGTTAAATCATCCAAACATCAATTCATCGAAACATCCAATCAATGCGCGCATACATCTTCCCCGGTCAGGGCAGCCAGTTCGAGGGCATGGGCAAAGACCTTTTTGAGACAAGCCCGCTGGCGAAACGGCTTTTTGAGAAAGCGGACGAGGTGCTCGGCTGGTCGATTTCCAACGTCATGTTCACCGGAACGTCCGAGGATCTGACCCAGACCCGGGTGACGCAGCCCGCCGTATTCCTCAATTCAATCATCAGAGCCGAGCTTTTGGGCGACGATTTCCGGCCCGACGCGGTCGCCGGACATTCGCTCGGAGAGTTCACCGCGCTCGTGGCCGCCGGGGCCTTGAGTTTTGAGGACGGCCTGAAACTCGTCGAAAAGCGGGCAAACGCCATGCAAAAAGCCTGCGAACTGGTCGACAGCACGATGGCCGCCGTCCTCGGCCTCGACGACGCGGCGGTCGAAAAAGCCTGCGCCGAGGTCGCTGCCGAGACTGGCGAGGTGGTCGTCGCGGCGAACTACAACCAACCCGGCCAGCTCGTCATCAGCGGCTCGCGGGCGGGCATCCTCGCGGCCGAGCCGAGGCTTAAAGAGGCCGGCGCGCGTCGCGTCGTGGTTTTGGCCGTCGGCGGAGCGTTCCACTCGCCGCTTATGCAGCCGGCGCAGGACGAGCTTCGGGCGGCCATCATGGCCACGTTTTTCACCAGCCCGAAATGCCCCGTCTTCCAAAACGTCGACGGCCTGCCGCACACCGACGCGCTCGAAATCAAGGAAAACCTCATCTCGCAACTGACCGCGCCCGTCCGTTGGACGCAATCGGTGGAGAACATGGCCGCCGCCGGGGTGACTCATTTCACTGAAATCAGCGGCCCGAAAAGCGTGTTGAAAGCGATGGTCTCGAAAATCGCTGCGAGCGCGATGGCCGATTCGATTTGAACGCCGTCCGACTTACCGACAGGCGAAGGCAGAATTTCCAATCTGGTAGTTTTCTAAAAAGGAGAGCCGTCCTACTTTTGGACGCAAAGGTTTCCCGTTTATGCCCACCAAGTCCAAGCACGGCATCCGCTCTGGCAAGCTCCTTTTGGCCGAGCCGTTCATGCTCGATCCGCATTTCCGCCGCTCGGTCGTCCTGCTCACCGAGCACCGTGATGACGGTTCGGTCGGTTTCATCCTTAACAAGACCATCGACCGGCGTCTGAATGAGCTGCTGGCCGACTTCCCCGAGTTCGACGCAGAGGTTTTCTACGGCGGCCCCGTCGCCACCGACACGCTCCACTATATCCACTGCGTCGGTGGCCTGCTCGACGACTCGATTCCCGTCGTGCGCGGCGTCTGGTGGGGGGGAGATTTTGAAAAGCTGAAGTTTTTGATCGAGCAGCAACTGGTCGACAGCTCACAAATCCGCTTTTTCGTCGGCTACTCCGGCTGGAGCGCGAGCCAGTTGGAACAGGAAATGGCCTCCGGCTCGTGGGTTTTGGCGGAAAGCGACAGCAACTACGTCTTCAAAACCCTACCGGCCAACCTTTGGACGGAGGCGATGAAAGAGCAGGGCGACACCTTTTCGGTCATCTCGGAGATGCCGGACGATGCGAACTGGAATTGAGTTCAAGCGTCCTTCGCTTCGTCCTCCGCCCGCCATTCCGAGCCGAGGCTCGTTTTCAGTGCTTCTGAAAAAATGGGCGTGAGCATCGGCAAACCGACCCACTGATGCTCCGCAGCACTCACCGCGCCTATGCGCAGGAAGCCACCGGAGGCCTTTGCCACCTCCTCCGCCAGCATTTTGAAAGAACGGTAAATCGCCGCCCCGTCGAACGGTTCGAGCTTCGCCATGATGGGGTTCAAAGCCGCCAATTTGTTGGAAATCAACGAGTTGCGCTCGCCCGCGTCGCCCGGCAGAGATTCCAGCAGCGACTGCATCCGCTCCCAAAAACCGACGGCGACGGCTTTGTAAAAATCCTGCAGCGACTCCGGCCGGGCGTAGGCGCGAGCCTCGACGAGCTTCTCGGCCCATGTTCTTTCCTCGCGGTCGAGGCGGCCATCGGCGGCACCGATGAGGACGGCGATGAGGGCCGGGGCCTCCTTGAGCAGTTGGTTTTCTGTGTCGGTCAAGTTGGAAAAAGCCATGTCTGTGCAGTCTGTTTTTGTGTGAGAGATTGGGGCAAAGGTGAATTTTTTGAAAACCTCGCCGCATCGAAGCCCGGTTGAAAATCCGATTCGCCTCTTGTTGACGTAACTGGAAACGACAATCCGAACGGCCAATCTACTTTTGAGCCATCAACAAATTCGGCTTTCGACCTCATGGACATCCGGCAGTTTTTGGAATCTGGAATCATCGAGCAGTACGTCCTCGGCATCGCTTCGCCCGACGAGGCGGCGCAGGTCGCGCGGATGGCCGCCGAGTTCCCAGAGGTGAAAACAGAAGTCGAGCTGGTCGAGAAAACTTTGATGAAACTGGCCGAGACCCAGCTCCCGGGTTCCTCCAACTCGTTGAAAACCAATCTGTTGGACAGGATTTCTGGCCTCGAAGCCGCCGTCCCCGTCATTGACCTCGCCAACCCGCCGCGGCTCGAAGCCTCGCTCAACCGGACGGCATGGGCGCGAGCCGCCGCCCATATCACGCAGCCGGAAGACCTCGAAAACGTCCACCTTCATCCCATCAAAGACGCGGACGGCGTGCAGATGTTCGTCGCCTTCGTCCGTTCGGAGGTCGAGGAGGAGGTCCACCACGACCTCCTCGAAAGCTTCCTCATTCTCGAAGGCTCCTGCGAGTGCCTTGTCGTCGACGTGCAGGGCCGCGAGCGCACAGTCCGCCTCGAGGCGGGCGACGACATCTCGTTTCGAATCGGCGAAACGCACACGATTTTCATCACATCGGCCCGGCCGGTTAAGGCGATCTTGCAATGGGCGGCCATCGCTGCTTAATTGAGTAATCGAGGATTTGAAGAATTGAGGAATCGAGTCGCGTTACCTACCTGATTCCTCAATTCCTCAATTCCTCGATTACTCAAAACCGCGCCTATTTTTGCCCAACAAACCATGCCTTCCCGGTGTCCGACAGCCTAGTCCTCATTCCCACATTCAACGAGATAGAGAACATCGCCGCCATTGTCAAGGCTGTCTTCGCGCTGCCCGAGCGGTTCGATGTGCTGGTCATCGACGACAACTCGCCCGACGGCACGGCGTTGATTGTCAAGGAGTTACAGCAAGAATTCCCCTCGCAGCTCCACCTCCTCGAACGCCCCGGCAAGCAGGGCCTCGGCCGCGCCTACATCGCCGGTTTCGAGTGGGCGCTCGGGCGCGAATACCAGTTCGTCTTTGAGATGGACGCCGATTTCAGCCACCCGCCGACCGACCTGCCGCGCCTCAAAGCCGCCTGCAAAACGGGCGGCGCCGACCTCGCCATTGGCAGCCGCTACGTCCGAGGCGGCGGCGTGGTCAACTGGCCGATGGACCGCAAGTTTTATTCGATAGGCGGCTCCCTCTACGCCCGCGCCATCCTGTGGTGGGGCATCGCCGACCCGACGGCGGGCTTTGTGTGCTATCGCCGCGAGGTGCTGGCGGCGATGGATTTTTCCAAAATCCGGTTCGTCGGCTACGCCTTTCAAATCGAGATGAAATGGGCGGCGCGCACGCTCGGCTTCCGTATCCGCGAAATCCCCATCATCTTCAAAGACCGCGAGCTGGGCGAGTCGAAGATGTCGCTGCGCATCGTCCGCGAGGGCATCATCGGGGTGTTGTAGATGCGGATTCGGGCGCTGTATTCGAGCTACGGGAAGGCGCGCACGATGCAGGTCGTCTCCGCTTCCTGATTGGTTTTTCCAAAAAGAGAAAGCCCCGTCGGCAACCGGCGGGGCTTTCTCTTTTTGGAAAAATGGGCGATTAAACCCAATCAGATTTTCACCAACCGAGCCGTTTCGATTTCTCCGTCGACGTGAACGGAAATTTGGTAAACGCCTGAGTGCCAACCGCTTGCGTCGATTTCAAGCGACGAGCCAGCTTCCATTTCACCCGAGCCGACGAGCCGACCGGCCATGTCGCGGATGAAAAAAGCGGCCTCCGTGTCGCCTCCGGTTTCCAGCTTGAAAAGCTCGGCCACGACGCTCGGCGCGACCGAAATCCCGCCCGCTGCGCCCCGCGATTCGACGGACTCAATTTCGGAAAACAACTCCGAGCCACCCAAATCGACCGTCCGAAGGCGATAGAAATTGGAGCCGACAAGCGGGTTGTGGTCGGTGAACGAATAGCTCCGTTCGATGGCCGAACAGCCGCGAGAGGCGGCGACTTCCCCGATTTTTTGGAAAACCAGCCCGTCGGCCGACCGCTCGATTTCGAAACTGCGCACGTCGCATTCGGAGGCGGTTGCCCAGCGGATTTCGGTGGAGGAGAGGTGGGGCCGAGCCTCGAACTTGGTCAGCTCGAGGGGCAGGCTTTGAGCGGTGATGCCGTTCGTCTGGCCGTCGCCATTGATAAAGGGCAAGATTGAGTTTGTGTAGTTTGTGACTCCAATCTTAAAGCAAGCGTCGTTCGGGTTGGCTCCGGGGGCCTCCTGGAGGGTCGAGCCGTTGATGGCCACTAGGAGCGAGCCGTCTGGCAGCGTGAGCCGCGAATTGGTGTTGCCGAAGGCGAGCGTGGCGCCGTTTTCAACGACAATGGTCACGACGGCCGTGAACGCGAGGTTGAGGTCGTTTGGGATGGTCAGCGTGTGGCCCGACTTGATTGTGATGAAGAGGCCCGGGATATTGGTCGGCGGCACGACCCCGCCGACCCAGTTGCCCCCGGAGTTCCAGTCGCCGCTCTGCATGGTGTCGTAGTTGGTGGCGGTCAATGGCTGCGAAGCCAGGCTCGTGGCAACCAAAAGGAGGGCCGGAAGGGCACTCTTGAACATCTGTTTCATAACCTTGAAAGTTTATGTGCCCTAAAAATCGAGCAACTTCTGTTCCGAAAACAAGCCGCCACTGCTTTTTCGGCCCCACATAACTATTTCATGCGGCCCGCTCGCACAGCCAGGCCCGTCGGCCCGAAAGGAGAAGAAACTGATCCCCGCCCTCTTTCACCCTCAACGCCGCCCGTGCCTCCTCGGCCGAAAGCGGGAAGCCGCGAACGACGACGTTTAGCCGCCGGACCCCCATTTTTGAAAAATGAGCGTCAAGCTTTTTCGGCTGCCAGTCCAGGTGCTCGATGATTTTGAACTGGCGGGCGGGGCAGTTTTCCACCAAGTTTTGGGAGATGAAAAAGCCGTCGGGCGCGGTCAGCTCGCCGACCAGGCCAGGGAAGAAGTGGTTGAAAAAATCGCCGACCATCCGGGCCTTGTAAAAAGCCACGTCGGGTTCGACGATGAAAAGTGAGGTTTTTCCCATTGAAACCGACTGCTTTTGGGGCGGTTCCGCCGTCGCGACGGGTTTTTCAAAGACCAGCCACCGGCCGCCGTGCCAGCATTTCACGACGAGACGCGGGCCGGGAATTTCGGTCGGCATCCATTTCAGCCAGACCTCTTTGCACTCGTTTCCGATGGAGAGAACTCCGATTTCGGCTGCGTCGGGAAAGAGCCGCGCCGCCTCCGCCACGTCGAGCATGGGCGAGTATTTCACCATGATTTGCCGCCCGATTTTTTTCAAAACTGGCAGGAGGGGGGAGAGGTCCGGCTCGCAATCGGAGGGGAGGAAGACTTTTCGGCCGCGTCCATCGCGCCGCGCGGGGTCGAGGTAAATCCAATCAAAAGGCTCGCTCGTCGAGTGGTGTTTGATGAATTCTTCAGCGGATTGGGCGAGGACTTCCACATTTTCCACGCCCACCAGCCGGAAGTTTTGCCGCACGGTTTCAGCGAGAACCTCGTCGCGCTCGATGGTGACGACCTTCTCGAAGTTCTTGGAAAAGGAAAAAGCGTCGACGCCGAGGCCGCAGGTGAGGTCGAGGCAAGTTTTTCCAGAGATGTTTTTTGAAAAAGCCGCCAGTTCAGAGCTGCTCTGCTCAAAGGCCAACGGTGGCACGATGGCCCGCGCCTCGAACCAAGACGGGAGCTTCGCCCGCGCTCGTTGCAGATATTTCACCTGCGTGGCCAGCGCGGGGATTCGGGTGCGCAGGGCGACCGTTTCGGGCGGCTCCAAGAGGTTCGCCTCAATGAGGGCGCGGCCTTCTTTTGACAGTAAAAAATCGAGTTCAGAACGGGTCACAAACAAGCTGGATGGTTGGAAAAAAATGGGCCAAGTGATTGACAATCAACCGCTTGGCCCATTTTTAGAAACACAATATTATGTGCCTTTCGTCGGTCGCAGCCGCCGGGAGGAGACGCAATATTTAGCGTCTCTACGCAGAGGTGTCACTCGACGGCCACCTTTTTCACCCGCACCCCGTCGCCGGTCTGCAAGGTCAGGAGGTAGATGCCGCGCGGCAGTTCGGGCAGCGAGACGGGCAGTTCGTTGTCGCCGTCGGCCACGTCCAGTTCTTCTGAAAGGACGGCGCGGCCGGTCATGTCGGAAAAGGTCAGCCGCCCCGTCGTCTCGCCGTTCGACGAGAAAAGGACGGTGAACTCGCGTCCGGCCGGGTTGGGGAAGACGGTGAGGCCCGATTCTTTTTCCGAGATTTCATCCGAGGGGAAGTCCGCCCTGTCGTCGGCCGAGCCGTTGAGGGTCACGCCCGGCGTGATGGAGATTTTGTCGAAGATGCCGGTGCAGGTCGCCGTGTTGTTCTTCGAGGTGACGGCGAGGCCGAGGAGCAGGTCGCTCGACATCGAGACGGTGTTCGCTTGGACGAGCGTCCAGTCCACCCCGTTCTCGCTGCGCCAGCCTTTGAAGGTGTTGCCCTCGCGTGTCAGTTTGAGCCATTTCGGGGCCGACATGTAGTTGATGACCTTCCGAACGGTCGAGCCGCCCGAGGCCAGCCGCCGCTGCACAAAGAGCTGGTTGTTGGCCATCAAACCGACAAAGACATTCTTGGCCGAGGCTCCACTTCCCTCGCGGGCCATAATGCCCGCTTTTGCATAGAGGCTCGTGTTCTGCACCGCCGTGACGCGGGCAACGAGCGTGAAATCGCCCGAAAACGATTGACTTACGAACTGGAAGCGGTCGGTCGTCCCATAGATGTCCGCCCCGCCGCCACGCACGGTCATGGTGCCGCTCGGCTGGTCGAAGCAGACGTCGCCCTTTTTGGTCGGACTGCCGATGTCGGCGCTCGTCCACGGCGCGGGCAGCGTGGCCTGCGTGATTGGGAGGCTGCCGGTGGCGGTGCAGTTGCCGGTCGTGATGGTCAGGCCTACGCCGCCGTTTATCGGTTGTTGGTTGGAGTTCCAGAGGACTTGGATGTTGTTCGTCCCCTGCCCGCTCTGGATGGTGCCGCCGGTGACCGACCAGAAATAGCTGTTCGCCGTCTGCACTGCTTTGTAAACCCCCGAGTAGCCGACACAGACCTGCGTCGCGCCGCTGATGGCAGCTGTCGTGCCAGCAAATGGGCAGGGGCTCGAGTTGCTGCAATCCTGCATATCGTCCAAAAGGGCTTGGTATTTCGGCGCGACGGCGAGGTACGGCGGTTGCTGCGCGAACTGGTTTTCGAGCGCGCCCCATGAGCCGTTCGCGCAGTTTTTGGGCGCGATCAGGCTGTAATTCATGAATACCATCTTTTGCAACGGCGCCACGGAGCGAAGCGTGTCGAACAGGTCGCGGTAGAGGACATAAATTTCCGGCGAAGTCTGCGCGTCCAAAAGTGCCTGGCAATAAGGTTGCGATGTGCCGACCGGGTTGGGTACAAACGCCTGCCCGCCCGCGTAGAAGAGCAGTTTTTTCTGGACGGATGTGGCGAAGTTGGCGTGGCTGCGCCAGCCGTTTATGGTTGGGAAGCCCTGGTCGAATGAGGTGTGCCGAGCGTTGTTGATGACATCGTGCGCCGTCGAGAATTGGTTGAGCAAGACGTGCTGCAGGCGCAGGTAAGCGGCCGGTGCCAGCGCGTCGACGAGGTCCTTTTTCCCGTCGTTCAGGATTTGGGCATAGAGCTGGAAGCCGTAATTGAAGTTCTCGTTCTCCATCCCGAGCACCCGGACGAGGCGGCCCGACTGGCTCCCGAAGACGTTCGTCCAGATTTCCATGACGTGCTCGATGCGCGGCGCGAGGCGGTTGGGCCACGGGAGGCCCTGCCCGAGCGAATCGTAGCCGTAGTGGCCTTGCGCAAGGTCCATGTTCCACAGCTCGTTGGAATACTCGACGTAGATTTTTTGGGAAGAAGAAAGCTGCGACTTGAACAGCGTCGCCATCGACTGGATATAGTCGTCCGAGGCGAGGTGCGGGATGCAGACCCACGCGTCGGCCTTCTTTTGGTTGCACAGGTAAATCATCCACTCATATGGCACGCCGGTCTTTGCCGTGTAGGTGTAGTCGTTGAGGCGGGTGCGGTCGGCCCATTTGCGGGCCCCGCTGTTGTTCGTGAGGCCCCAATCGGCGAAGCGGATGGTCGAGAACGGCTCCAGTTTGTCGAGCCACGATTGGTTGAAGACCTGTTGCGCCATGACCGGCCCGGCCGTCCCCGGCAGCATCACGCGGATGTTGCGGACATGGTCGGCGGCGAGGCTCTTGTTGATTTCAAGGACCAACAGGTTCTGAACGCCGGGCGTGAGGTTGAATGAAATCTTGCCGGTCGAGACCTGCTTTTTGGCCACGTCACCCCAAATGTCGAGGTCGCCCGTGCCGTCCCATTCAACGGTGTATGTCCCGGCGGGCAGTGCGGCGGTGTTGCCCCACGTCGTCCGCAGAATCTGCGGTGCCTCCGAGCCGGGGATGCCAGCGACGGGCAGTTCGAGCGGGTAGCCGTCGTTGTCGAACGACATGTATTTCTGATAGCCGGTGTCCCAAAGGTTCAGCCCACCGGAGACCAAGACGTTGTTGTGGGCGAACCACGTCCGGGCGTTTTTCATCAGGTTGGTGAACGGGAACTCGCCACCGAGGTCGCTCGGCGCACTCAAGTTTGTGCCGATCTTGAGACGGCAGGTGTCGATGTTCTGCGTGAAAAGAGGTGTGGAAACGATGGTGGCCGCGAGTGCGAGCGCCTGTGTAAGCTTGCGCATGGGAATCGGATTTTGTTTGTGAAGTAAACGGCAGTCCGTCTTCATTCGGGGATTAAAGCGGGACGAAGGTAGCGCCTCGGCATTAAAACATGAAGCTCCGCTTCTCATAAGCCACCTCGAACCCGAGGGCATACCAAAACTCGTAAACCTCTCCATCAAGCGCGAGCGACGGCTTCTCGATGTCGGCCGTGAACATTTCTACTCCTTCTGCCAGCCCGATTTCTATGAGACGGCGGCAAATCAAATAATCTGGCTCGAAATCGTCCGTCATGAACCCCGGCACCGGAGCCTCGATGCAGAAGTAGGCCGTCCGGTCGGTGTTCACCCGCATCGATCGGACGGCGACAATCTTCCCTTCTTTCCGGCAAATCAAATGGTGCCAGCCCGGCCGACCGAGCAGGGCGAGCAGCCATTGCTTTGTCGGATGCTCCATTTCATAGGTTTTGTCAATGAAATCGGCCCATTCCTCGGTTGTCGCGGCGGTCACTTCCTCGACGGAATGGCCTGGCGCGGTCGAAAGCGGGGCCGCCAACGGCTCATTCCCACGGGCGATGCGATGCCATGTTTCGACATGCCGAAGGCCGCGCCGAACGAGCCAGTCCGGGACCTCTGTCGGCCGTGTGACCGGCGTTGTCTGGATGAAAAACTTCCTGATTTTCTGCTTCCTGAAATGGGCAAGGATGCCGTCGAGCGCTTCCTCCGTCAGCGGCCGTTCGAGGCCGGTGTTGAGCGCGACGTTGAAATGGGTGAACGGTATTTTCTGGTTCGTCCAAACCGCCACGCCGTCGACATCGGCCGATTCGGTGCCGGTCGCCATTTTCCAATCAGCCGGTTGGGCGGCGAAGAGGTCGCGCCAGGCCTGCATTTCCGATTGCTCGATTCGGGCGAGGTCGAGCGGGTTCGGGCTCTTTTCAAAAGGATGCCACGTTGCCGCCAGCCTGTAGGCCATGATTTGATAGACCAAGAAACAGCCGAGCGCGACGAGCCACGGGCGGAAGTTTTGCCCCCTTTTCCAGTCAAAAAGGACAGCGGCGAGCAGGATTGCGTCAATTAAGATGAAGGTAGTGTGCATCCCCCAAGCCGGCCCGAGCGCGTTGCCCGCGAGCCGCCCGATCGTCGGGTCGAGCAGCACCAGCCCTGTGGCGAGCATGAACCGTTGATGGATGGCCGTTTTTCTCCTATAAACAATGGCGGCCGAAAAGAAAACGAGCAACAAAGCCGCATCGGCGATGGCGGAGAGCATCACCGCCAAGTCGCCGCGAACCCAGACATAAAAGAGCATCGGCGCGGCCGAAAGGAGCAGGATTGGAAAAAGGAGATAGCTCAATTTCCCCAAAACCCGATGCGCCCGCAGCCGCTCGGAGCCAGCCAGCGCGGCTTGCGCGACCAGAAGCAAAGCCCATGAAACGCCTGCCGCCGCGTGCAGATGAACCGGCCACGAGATGCTCATAAAATGCTCGCGGGCCACGCCGAAATAGCTTTTATGGAAACCGAAGAAGATAAGGGTGGGCAGCGCGGCCAGCAGCGGCCAGAGGTTGCGAAAAGGTTTTTCCATGTTCGATTCAAATGAGATTGGAATACGGCCTCGGCGGCGAACCGGATTTTTTGACGACCCAAAAATGGCGAACGCAGCTGGCGCGGCCGCGTTTTTCAAAAAAGCCTCGCCGTCGGGCAAGTTTTTGGAATTTCGCCCCGGCCACAAACCGGCCACCCAGCCCATGTCGAGCGGATTCAGGAACGGCCTCATCGCCTCGGCGACGGTCGTCGCGTACTTTCTGGCCTTCTATTTTTTCGACAAGAAACTGTTCCTCAACCCTGTCGTCAGTTGGGCCTCGATGCTCTTTTACGTCGCGCTGATGTGGAAGGCGGAGGTGGACGAGCGGGCAGCCTTCGGCGGGCGCATCGCGTTCAAGCCCGCGCTCCGGGCCGGTTTTCAGGTTTTTTTGATGGCGAACGTGGCGTACTGGTTCCTCTTTTACGGACTCTGCCTCTCCGACCACGGCCTGACGGACATCCTGAAAAACTGGCGGCTGGAGGAAATACAAAAGCTGCTGACCGGCGGGACGGGCGACCCGCAAGTCTCCAACGAGCTGCGCAAGGAGGCCGAGGAAATCACCCGCGACGGCTTCCGAATCGGCCTCGGCGACGTGCTTTTGAGGCTGTCGATGGGGCTTTTGGGCGGGTTTGTCATCGCGGCGGCCATCGCTTTTTTTGTGAAGAACGAGACCGAAAAAGCGTGAACCCCCAATTTCTCGAAAATGGATTTAAGCATCGTCATCCCTTTGAAAAACGAGGCCGAAAGCCTCCCCGAACTCGCCGCTTGGATTCGCCAAGTGGTTGAAAGACACGGGTTTAGCTACGAAATCCTTTTTATCGACGACGGCTCGACCGACGACTCGTGGCCTGTCGTCGAGCGGCTTCGGGCGGAGAACCCGGCCGTCTGCGGCATCAAATTCAGGCGCAACTATGGGAAAAGCGCGGCCCTCCAAACCGGCTTTCAAGCCGCAAAAGGAGACGTCGTCATCACGATGGACGCGGACCTGCAGGACTCGCCCGACGAGATTCCCGAGCTGTTTTCGATGATAAAATCTGGCCGCTTCGACCTCGTCAGCGGCTGGAAACAAAAGCGGCACGACCCGCCCTCGAAAACAATCCCCACGAAACTTTACAACTGGGCCACCCGCGCCACGAGCGGCATCCACCTCCACGACTTCAACTGCGGCCTCAAAAGCTACCGCCGCGACGTGGTGAAAAGCATCGAGGTCTACGGCGAGATGCACCGCTACATCCCGGTACTGGCGAAATGGTCGGGCTTCGCCCGCATCGGAGAGAAGGTCGTGCAGCACTACCCGCGCAAGTACGGTGTGTCGAAGTTCGGCTGGGAGCGGTTCGTCTTCGGCTTTCTCGACCTGATGAGCATCACCTTCGTCGGCCGGTTCGGCAAGCGGCCGATGCACCTTTTCGGGACGCTCGGCGTGCTCTTTTTCCTCGCTGGGTTCGGGACGCTGGCATGGCTGTCCATCCAAAAACTGGGCTTCAACGAGTGGAAAATCCACGACCGCCCCGCTTTTTTCTTCGGCATCCTCGCGCTAATCGTCGGGTCGCAGCTTTTTTTGACGGTCTCTTTTGTCATGAAAAAAGTCTTCTCTCTTTTAGTCGCAACTGTTTGGTTTTCAACGATTTGTGCCCAATCCGATGCTAAAAAGGACGGCCCGCTCCCCGTCCTCGGCGTCCATTTCCAGTACGGCGCGGCCATCCCCGCCGGGAAGCTGGCAGACCGCTTCGGCTGGGACAATTCCGCCAACCTCGACCTCGACCTCCTCACCAAAACCAATTGGATTGTCGGAGCCGAGGGCGAGTATTTCTTCGGCAACAACCTGAAGGAGGACCCCCTCGCCGCCCTCCGAACCCCCGAGGGCTACCTCATCGGCAGCGACCGGGAGCTGGCCAGTGTCGTGCTGAAAGAGCGTGGCTTTTACGTCGGCAGCTACGTCGGCCGCGTCTTTTCAAAGTCGAAAAAAGACCGGGCCAACGGCCTCCGCGCCACCGTCGGCCTCGGCTGGTTGCAGCACAAAATCCGCATTCAAGACGACGGCCTCTCCGCCACGCAGGTCGCCGGGGAATACCGCAAAGGCTACGACCGGCTGACGGGCGGCCCGGCCGTCTCGCAGTTCATCGGCTACCAGCTCTATTCCCGGCACCGGCCCATCAACTTTTTCGCCGGGCTGAACCTACAGGAAGGTTTCACCAAAAGCCGCCGCTCCTATGATTTCGACCTGATGAAAACCTCTGCCGGCACACGGTTCGACATGCGCCTCGGCCTCGTTGCGGGCTGGACGCTGGCCTTCTATCTCGGCGACAAGGGAGAAGAAATCTACTATTAACCAGGTCAAAACCAACGAGTTATGCAAACCGCCGACCTCCTAAAAGAGTACGCCGCCATGAACCTCTGGGCCAACCGCCGCATGGCCGACTGGCTTTCACCGATGCCGGAGGACCTGCTGCTGACCGAACTAAAGAGCAGTTTTCCGACCATCCTCAAGACCATCAAGCACATCACCTCCGCCGAGGATGTCTGGCGGCAGCGGCTGATCGGGAAAGACCCGACGAGCCTCGATTATTGGGTGAAAGACTGGAGCAGAGAGGAAGTCTTCGCCAACTATATCGAATCCACGGAGGCCTTGCACGACCTCATCGCTGCCGCTGACGAGGCATGGCTCGACACGCCGCAGACCTACGTCACGATGGCCGGTCTGAAATACGACAGCCACCGCCGCTACGCCTGCCAGCACGTACTCAACCACTCGACCTACCACCGGGGCCAGCTCGTCACGATGGGCCGCTCGCTCGGGCTGACCGATCCGCCTTCGACCGACTTCCTTTTCTGGAAACGCTCCGTGTGAAATGCGCGTCCTGCACACATCCGACTGGCACCTCGGCCAGAAATTCTACGGCCGCAGCCGCGACGACGAGCACCGCAGGATGTTCGACTGGCTGCTCCAACTCGTTGAAAATGAACGGGTTGAGTGCCTCGTCGTCGCGGGCGACATCTTCGACACGGCCAATCCGCCGACCTCCGCAGAGACCCTTTACTACGAGTTCTTGAGCCGCCTAAACCGCGTCGCGACCTGCCGCCACACCATAATAATAGGAGGAAACCACGACCAGCCCGCCCGCCTCAACGCCCCTCGCGGTCTAATGCAAGCGCTCGGGATGCACGTCGTCGGCTGCGCGACGGGCAATCTGGAGGACGAGATTCTTCCATTGAAAAATGAAAAAGGCGAAGTCGAACTGGTGGTCGCCGCCGTTCCATTCCTGCGCCCGGTCGATTTGCCCGCCTCCAATTTCGGCGAGCATCCCGAGGCGCGCATCACTCGAATAAAGAGAAATATCGCCGCGCACTACGCGGAAATCGGGCGGTTGTGCGAGCCGTATTTTTCAACAAAAACTCCAGCCCTAGTCACCGGCCACCTGTACGCAAAAGGCGCGGCCGCCGCCGACGAACAGGCCAACATCTACCTCGGCAACCTCGAAAACATCGCCGCCGACCGTTTCCCGGAGCGCTTCGATTATGTCGCCCTTGGCCATATTCACCGGCCGCAAAGGGTGGGGCGGAAGGAACATATCCGCTACTCCGGCTCGCCCATCCCGTTGAGTTTCAGCGAGGTTTCAGACCTGAAATCGGTCGTTTTGCTCGATTTTGAAAATCAGAAAGGACTTGTTTCACAGAAAATCATCGAGGTTCCGGTCATACGGCGGCTGGCCAAAATCTCCGGCAGCCTCGCCGAGGTGGGCGAAAAAATCCGCGCACTCGCCCTAAAGGTCGGACCGGAGGAGCTTCCGGCATGGGTCGAAGCAGAGGTCGATGGCGGCGGCTTGTCGGGCATGGGCCTCGTCGACGAAGTGGCTGAAATCTGCCTTGGCCTGCCCGTCGAATGTTTGGGGACTACCTTGAAGAAAAAAGAAAGGGCCGACGGCGGGCGAGAGGAAGGCCCGTTGCCCAGCCTCGACGAGCTTTCCCCGATGGAGGTTTTTCAAAGAAGGATCGCGGCCGAGCCGGACGCGGCCGACCTCACCAACACCTTTCGCGAACTGCTCGAGGACGAAACCCCGCTGCCGACATGAAAATCCGCCGAATCCTCCTCCGCAACCTCAACTCGTTGCGCACCGAGGTCGCCATCGACTTCACGCACGGGAAGCTGGCCAACACCGGCCTCTACGCCATCACTGGTGACACCGGCTCCGGCAAGACGACGCTCCTCGACGCTGTCACTCTCGCCCTTTTTGGGAAAACTGCGCGCAACCACGAGGCGGATGTCATCTCATTCGGGGCTGCGGAGGCCTTGGCGGAGGTCGAGTTCGAGGCACAAGGCGGGGTTTTCCGCGTAAAATGGGCAAAGAGCCGGCCCAAAAAGAGTGCCTCGAAGTCGCCGCCGCCCATCGTCCGCGAGCTTGCCCAATACGAGTTCGACACGGATGAGTGGACGGTGGTCGCCAGCGGAAAGACGGACGTGGACAGCACCGGCACCCGTCGCGGCCGCGTCGAGGAGGTCTGCGGGCTGAACTTCGAGCAGTTTCGCCGCAGCGCACTGTTGGCACAGGGCGAGTTCGAGAAGTTCCTCAAGTCCAACGAAAACGAGCGTGGTGCCGTCCTCGAGCGGCTGACCGACATGAGCATCTATTCAGAGCTTTCCAAACGGGCCTTCGAGCGGGCGAAGGCCGAGCGGAACCTGTTCGACAGGCTCGGTGTCGACCTCGGCCGACTCGAGGTTTTGAGCGAAGCAGACGTGGCGCAACTCGTTGAAAACCAACGGCTTGCCGTCGAGAAATCTGATATCCTTCGGACCGATGCCGAGCGGCTTCGCGACAATATTGCCTGGCTCGAACGTCTCGACTCCCTCAAAAAAAGGGCCGCCGAACTGGCCATCCAACAAGCCGAGATTTCCAAAAAAAAAGAGGACAAAGCCGCCGACCTCGCCCGCCTCGAAGCCCATCGCGCCGCGCTGCCGATGGCTGCCGAGATTCATTCCCTTTTGGAAAAACAGGTTGAGCACGACAGGTTTTTGGGCGAAATCGCCGGTTTTGAAATCGAGTCCGCGCGGCTCGCAGAGTTGAAAAAGGAGGCAGAAAAGGAACTGGCCGAGCGCGAAACGGCGTTCGCCGCGCTCAGAAAGCGGCAGCCTGAAATTGAAAAGCTGTTCCGGGAGATGGAGGTCTTGGACGGTAAAATCACCGCCCAAAAGGACGTGGCCGACCTCGCCGCCGTCGAACTGGATGCTTCAAAAGAGAAGCTCGGGCGGGCCGAGGCCGAACTTTCGGAATCGACTCGGCAGCAAACCGCGCTCGAGGAATCGCTCGTTGCCGACGGCGAATGGCTCGGCGAGCATGAAAACTGGGCCGCGCTGCCTGACGAACTGCCCAAGTTGCGGGCGGCCGTCGAGCAGTTGGAGAGGCTGGTCGGCGAGGCAACGGAGCGAAAGGGGCGGCTCGGGGAGGCTGAAAAAAGGAGGGACGAGCTTTTCCAAAAATCGACCGAGGTTTCAAGCCTGCTGGAAAAATTGCAGGCCCAATTTGTTGAAAACCAATCTTTTATAAAGGAAATCATTCTCCAGCAGGGCCTCGACCAAGAACCCGAGACGGCGGCCGAGCAACTGGCGGCCCGCATAAAAAGACAGTCCGCGCTTGCCACCGGGCTGAGGATTTTGGAGGGCGTCGCCGCGCAGCATTGGGCCATGCTCGAAAGCTTGAGCGCTACGGACGAGCAGATGGAGGGCATAGAAATCGAGCTGG
This sequence comes from Saprospiraceae bacterium, assembly GCA_044227705.1. GTDB lineage: Bacteria > Bacteroidota > Bacteroidia > Chitinophagales > Saprospiraceae > JANOQP01. Next base: position 15,391 of record JBGAWE010000007.1, on the reverse strand, counting down.
CCCGCACCGAGCGCGAACTGCTTTCGGCCATCGATTTGGCGGCCGACATGAGGCTGGCCTTCATCGAGGCCGACGAAAAATCGGCGCAGATGCGCTCGGTTTTGGACTATGCCGAGGCCCGAAAACTCCTCGTCGAGGGAGAGCCGTGCCCCCTTTGCGGCTCGACCGAGCACCCGCTGGCGGCGCACGAGCCACTGGCCGAGCTTTTTATCGAGAACCTCCGTCAGGCCCAAACCGCCTTTCAACAAGCCGAGCACAGGCAGCGCGAACTGGCGGCCAATGCCAGGTCGCTAGGCGAGCGGCTTGAGTTGTTGGGCGAGAACCGGCGGAAAATCGAGGTTGAGGAGGCCGAGTTTTTGCCCAAAATCGCCGAGTCGCTGACTGATCTGGCTGGCGAAACGGCCACGTTCGGAACACGCGAGGAGTTGGCCTCCTTGGCCCATCTTGCCGCTCAACTTCTTGAAAATCAAGAGCTTGTTTACGGAGAGTTTTCGTCAAGGCTGAAAACGGCCAACCAGTTGTCGTGGCAAATCGAGGCGAAGCAAGTGGAGGCTGAGGCTTTGAAGTCCAGCCAGTCGGCCAACGACTCCGCGCTGAAAACGCTTGGCGACGAGCAGGCAAAAAAGAAGGCCGAGTTCGAGAAAAAACAGGCGGAGGTGGCTGCGGGTTTTGCGAGGTTCGGCGAGGATTTTTCATGGCAGGCACGGGCCGCTTGTTTTGAAAAGCTGGCACAAAACCGAGAAGTTTTCGAGTCGGCGAGGCGGCGAGCGGAGGGAAACCTGCATGGCTTGAATTTGGCCAAACAAATGGCGGCGACGATCTCCGGGCAAGTTGCAGGGTTGAAAAAAGAGGTCGAATCGCGGCAAAAGGCGGCCGAGAAGGCATCGGCCGAGCTTGAAAAATTGAATGCGGAACGGAAGAACAAGTTCCACAACCAAACTGCGGAAGCCGGACGGCAGGCCAATGCCGAGCTGCTGGACGACCTCGAAAGCCAGTTCTCGCATGCTCGAAAAAGATGGGATGAGGCACGCGACGAGGCGACGGCCGTCGGCCAGCAGCTTTCACAAAAGCAGGCCCAGCTTGTCGAAAACCGGCAAAAGGCGGCCGAGGCGGAGCGGGTTTTGACCAAAAAATGGAAGGACTCGGGCCGCTTCGCCTCGCTCGACGACCTTCGGTCGAGCCTTCTCGACGAGGCCGAGACGGCTCGGCTCGATGCTTTTTTCACCGAATTTCAGGCCGAACAGACCCGCTGGGAACAGTCGTTTTCAGAGAACAAAACAGCCCTTGAAACTGAGCGTGCACGCGATTTTCCGGAAAAAGAAAGGACCGAGGCCGACCGAAAACTGACCGAGGCCGAGGCCGAACGGAAGCAGCTTTTGCAAGAGGCCGGCAGTCTCCAGTCGCGGCTCGACGAACAGAAAGCGCGGCGGGAGAAGGCCGTGAAGCTTGTGCAGGACATTGAAAATCAGCGCGTTGCGGTGCGCCGCTGGGATCGGTTGAAGGATGTCATCGGCAGCGCGGACGGGAACAAGTTCCGGGCCTTCGCTCAAAAACTGACCCTCGAACGGCTCTCCGCGCTGGCCAACCGCCACCTCGAAAAGCTGTATGGCCGCTACTCGCTGCGCACCTCGGGCAAGGACGATAAACTGGAGCTTGAAATCATCGACGGCTTCCAAGCCGACAACGTCCGCCCGACGCTCACCTTGAGCGGCGGCGAGAGCTTCCTCGTTAGCCTCGCCCTTGCGCTCGGGCTGGCCGACCTGGCCGGGCGGCGGGCGCAAATCAAGTCGCTCTTTATTGACGAAGGCTTTGGGACGCTCGACGAGTCGGCCCTGTCGATGGCCGTCCAGACGCTCGACAACCTTCAGGGCGATGGCATCAAAATCGGCATCGTCTCGCACGTAAAAGAATTGAAAGAGAAGATTTTTCCGCAGATAAACGTCTTCCGACACGGCAACGGGGTCTCCGACGTGCGCATCCTCGAAGGCGTCGAACCCTAGTTTTTTGGCAGATAACCGTCGGTCAAAGTCTTCAAGAAGGCGACGACGGCAGCCTCGTCCTCAGGCGACATCCCGAGGTCGCCGACCTCTTTCCGGTTGACGTTCTCGGGGATTTCGGCGGGCGGGAAGGCGTCGGGCTTGTTGTAGAAATGCACCACTTCTTCGAGCGTCTTGAGCGATCCGTTGTGCATGTAGGGCGCGGTGACGGCGACGTTACGAAGGGTCGTCACCTTGAATTTTCCCCGGTCGAGCGAGTCCTTCGTTGTCAGAAAGAGGCCTTCGTCGCGCCAATCGGCACCCGCCGGGTTGAGCTTCGTCTCTGAAAAATAGGGGTATCCGACGGCGCGCGGCGCGCCTATGTTCTCGTAGATGTACTTCGTAAACAGCACATAAGGCTCGTCGGCGGCGTGCCAGCGTGAGACATGGCAGTTGCGGCAGCGGCCTTTTTTGGTGAAAAGCTCGAGGCCGAGCAACTCCTCGTCAGTGAGGTTGGCCTGCCCGCGCTGCCATGCGTCGAACTTCGAGGTGAACGGGCTGACCTCCTTGCTTTTTTGGTAGGCAGTAAGCGCGTCGCCCATCGCGGCGATGGTCGAATCCGTGTTTTCGAGTGCCTTTTTGCCGAAAACCTGTTCGAAATAGGCGCGATAGTCGGCTTTCCGAACCTTCTCGGCAACCTGTTCTCTGCTGGTGTTCGCCATCTCAAGAAGGTTGAAAAGGGGGCCTTCCATCTGTTTGGCGAGGCTCTCGGCCCGGCCGTCGGCGAAGAAGCCGCCCTGTTTCACCACTTCGTCCTCGAAAAATTCGTCGTCGACCACCTCGCGCATAGGCGTGTACGACCACGCGGCATAGCTGATCGTGGGGATTTCGCGGGGGCCGGTAAAAACCTTTTTGGAGCCGTCGGCAAGCGTCAGCTCGCGACCGCTCTGAAAGGCGCGGGTCGGGTCGTGGCAGGTCGCGCAGCTCATCCCGGCCGGCTCCGAAAGCTTGGTGTCGAAAAAAAGGAGCTTGCCCAGCGTCTCTTTTGGGTTGAGGCCGTTGGTTGATTCGCGGCTGAACTTGCCGAAACCAGTGATGAGGACGAGGACGATGAAAGCTGCGGCCAGACGCATTGCACGAAGAATTTGGTCGCCTCAAAGGTCTTTTTTCAAAAAGCCGCCCAGTCGTTTCGCCCCTATTTTTGCATTCAATTGACTGAAAACCGGCCCGTTAAAAGCACCCGTCCGACGGAGCGGGCTTGCAAAAAATAGGGGCCGGGCCGCAGCCTTTCGACGTTGAAGGAGACGTGCGAGCCGCCGGTCTCGCCAAAGTTTTTCGTCAGTTTGCGAACGCCGAGCGTGTTCGTCACGACGACTTCAATCGGGCCGTCCGGGATTTCCGCGAATAGCAGGTTGAGTATCCGCGAGGCGGGATTCGGGTAGATTTTTCCACCGCTGGCCATGTTTTTTGGGAAAAAACCGGCCTGAACGACGTCCGAATTGGAGATTCCACCGCCGTAGCCGACCTCCCGCAGCCGGTAGAAATTGGTGCCGAGCCACGGGTTCGGGTCCGCGAACTGGTACCAGCTTTCGCTCTCTGTCGTGCCGTGTGCGGCGACGGTTCCGATGGTTTCCCAGCGGCCGCCGTTCGTCATCCGCTCGACGATGAAATGGTTGAGCCGCTCCTCGCTGTCGGTTATCCAGAACAGGCGGACGGTCTGGCCCTCGGTCTCGACCGAAAACTCGGTTAAGTCGGCGGTCGGTTCCGAACTTCGGATTTCGAGCGGCGAGGCCGTGGCAACCTGCCCGTTTTGCGGCTGCTTGTTTCCCAAAAACTCCTTCCTCGAAAAGACGATGGCCACGTCGCGGCTCCATTTCTGCGGGCGGCCGAATGCGTCGCTTTGAGTAGCTGAATTTTCACCCGAAGGGTGCTGGAAAGACATGAAGCCGAACCGACCGTCAGGCGAAAAAGTCAGCCCCGTCGGCTCGGCGCCCGCCGGTGCCTGCCCGAAGATTCGGACGCGCGGCACGGCCTGCGTGTGGCCCGGCGCGACAACCCAGATGTAGTTGTTTCCGCCGTCTTGACAGACCCAGAGGTTGCCTTCGGGGTCGAAGGCGAGGTTGTCGTTGCCGAGGCCCCACGGGGTTGGTGCGGCTCCAGGCCGGCCGGTTTGATAGCTGCGTCCGCCCAAAAAGGTCTCGAAATGGCTGATTTTGGATGAATTTCCAGCGCAAAGCAGGTCGTCGTCTTTGAACCGGAAAACTCGGCCCACACCTTTCACCGCGAAATAGACGAGGCCGTCGGGCCCGATTTCCACGTCCTCGATGCCGTTGAAAAAGGTCGCGCCGAGGCGTTCGCATTGCTCGGAAGTCCGGTTCACGTCGGCGGGGGTCGCGTTTTTCAGTGGCAGCCAGCGGCCGGAGCCGTCGTCGTTTTTTTGGAGGGCAAAGAGGCGGCCGCTGCCCAGTTCGCCCGCGCGATCGGTGACATATTTGAATAGGAAACCGCGCGGGTTGTCGTTGCCAGTGTAGAGGACGCGGTGCTGGTCGGGGCGGACGGCGGCGTTCTCGTGGTTGCAAAAACCCATCTTCCAGACCTTGTCGCCGTCGGGCAGGCCGCCGTCGTAGTTGCGGACGGTCTTTGTCACGGGGTCGATTTCGACGCAAAATCCGAAGCGGTTGAAGCCCGCCGCGTTGGGCGAATTGGACTTGTTTTCCTCGCAAGTCAACACAGTTCCCCACGGCGTGACGGTGCCGGAGCAGTTGTTGCGCGTGCCCTCGACGGGGTCGAAATCGACCTTTTCGGAAGCGTCGACGAGCCATTTCCTCTGCTTTTCGTCGAAATGAACATCAAGGACCGTCACGTCGCCCGACGGGTTGACCTCGGCATTAATGCAGACGAAGCCGTTTTCAGAGCTTCCGCCGACAGGGACGAAGCCCGTGAAATCGTGTCGAGTCGGCATTGAGCCGCCCGTTGTGAGCTGCTCCCCAGCGCGGAGGAGGACTTGAAACGTGTGCGTTTTTTCGGGGAACCGAAACTGCTCGGTCTGCCGGCCGGCTTCGATAGATTGAAAATCGCCGATGGGTTGCCCAGCCAAAATCGTGGACAAAAACAGGCTCGCGACGGCGAGCGAGTAGAGCTTTCTCATGAGTGTAACCGATTAAAACGTCCTGCGATCGGGCAAAAAACCTGCCGAACGGTCGCGCTACCGTGAACGAAGGCGAAGCTCGGAGCTTTTCGGCTTGTTCCGCAAACCCTCTTTGACGGCCTTCACGTACTCGGGGTTCGGCTCGTAGATGACGTACTGCTCGTACTTGAGCCGGTCGCCGCGCTCTTCCCAAACTGTTTTGCCGACCTCAGCGAGCTTGACCAGCTCCTCCCAGATTTTGTTGCCCATCTCCATCCGCCGCTCGACGGCGATGTCGCGGTCGTGCCAGCGGTCCTGCTGAATGTGCATGGCCGTTTCGAGGTCGGTGCAGCAGTCGGCGATTTTTTTAAGGTGGCTTTCGTTGAGGCCGGTTTCGGTAAGGAAGTCCATCGTCTGCCGCGAGACTCGGATGACGCGGCGACCGCAGAACAAGAGTGCGGCATCTGAAAAGTCCGAAAGTTTGAAAGTCCCGAACTTCCGGTATCGGCCGGTTTTGTCGTGAAACTTCATCGCCACGCGGGCCATCACGGCGCGGATGGCGACGCGCAGGCGGTCGGCGGCAGCATCCTTCTCGTGGTCGTCCGGCTCGGCTCGGAATTTTTCACAGAGACTCGCCAGCCCCACCAGCCGCTCCGCCGTGATGCCGAAAGGCTCGAAAAGCGCGAGGTCGCGCTGGGCAAAGCGGACGCGCTCCATCGCCTGCACATAGAGGTCGGCATCGGGCATGTTGAAGTTTCTGTTGCTGATTTGTTTCTTCATTGCCAATGAAAAGTTTGATTTCAGAGGCGAAGAAACACTGTTTGTTTTAAAACAAACAAAATGTGACTCGTTTTTTTGTTTAGCAAACAGAAAAACGGGGTTATCAGAGCCGAAAAGAGGCTTTTCGCAAACAACTTTTTAACCCCCGACAATTGCTGGTTAAGCGAAAGGAAGGCCCATAACCGCCTGTCGCGCAGCCGTCATAAAAGGGCACCAAAGCGGAAATGTCCGCGAGGGTTCATGAGATTATAGTTTGGGAATCGAATGGGCGGCAAAGGCCATCCAACAACCGATTAAAGACTTTGTGCAGGCCGGCTCGGTGAGTTCGTTGAGCGATTGGATTGTCAGCGGGCAAACACGATGGACGGCACCCAGGCCGGGTCGGCTGCACTTGTCTTTGTAATTAGGAATTTGGGATTGGGGATAAAGCGGAGCAATTCTGCATTCCGTATTCCGAATTCCGCACTCAATAAGGAATAGGTGTTTGTTTTTTGTTTTGTTTAATCGTCGCAGGCCGGGTTTCCGGCCTGCGGCCTTTTTGAACAAGGCTGGGCAAGCGAAAAATACTGGATGGTTTTCTTTTGACGACTGTCTTCGAAAAATCATCAAACCAAAACTTCATAACGGTTTTCTGTTTCTATCGAGAACACGGGTTTTTAGTTCTTTAACCGAAATGTTCATGGGACGGGGCTGCCAGACGGGCGGCCCTTTCTTTTGAAAAAACAAAGGCGCGACAGTTGTTTAACAGTCGCGCCTTTGTTTTTCAGGGAAAGCCAATAGTTTATAACCCTCGCCCTATTTCCCGCAAATACTTGAAATGAGAATAGAGGGCGTTGCTGAAAGACGGATGCTCTCAACGCCAAACTCACTGGCCGTCTGCCGGACAATTGGAGCAATTGCGCTGTAGTGAACGTGCGATATGTGCGGAAACAAGTGGTGCTCAATTTGGTGGTTCAACCCGCCGACGTACCAATGCCAGAAAGGGTTGTTCTTAGTGCAGAAGTTTGCGGTCGTCAGCAGTTGATGGATGGCCCAGTTGTTTTCCATGTTACCTTCTGTGTCTGGCTGAAAATGGTGCGCATCTTGGACGGCATGGGCCGTTAAAAAAATAAGGGTCATCAATAAGCCGCCGACAAATTGCACAACCAAAAAACCGGCAATCACCCAATACCAACCAACTGGCAGCCAATAGATGGGCAAGCCAATCGCTATGGAAAAATAGACGGCTTTGCTGGCAAGTAGTTTGATGAATTCCTTTTTCGGCTCAAACCCCGACCTTTTCAAAATGCCTTGTTTCCAATAGACGATGAACTGTTTGAAGTCCTTCTGAACCAGCCACGAGGCATTGGAAAAGCCATAAAGAAGTGGTGCGTAAAGGTGCTGGAAGCGGTGATACCATGCCAGTTTTCCATTGGGGGAGAGGCGGATGAAGGGCTTGTCGTCCACGTCCTCGTCCAGGCCGTAGACGTTCGGATAGGTGTGGTGCATGAGGTTGTGCTGGATTTTCCAAGTTACGCCGCTTCCGCCGAGCATTTCCATTGTAAAGCCCATCAATCTGTTGATGTGCTTGTTGGCGGAATAGGAGCCGTGCAGTGAGTCGTGCATCACGTTCACGCCCAGTCCGCAAAGGCCCACGCCCATTGTGACACAAAGGAGCAACAGTACGTAATGGTGAAAGCCGCTAAAAAGGATGAGTGCAAACGAGCCGAGATAGAGCGAATAGTGAATGGCCGACTTCAAATAAAGCCCGGCATTGCCGTGTTTGGCGAGCTTGTTCTGCTCAAAATGCTCGTGGACGCGCTGGCGTAGGGTGGTAAAAAATTCTGTGTTCTTATTGGTTGGGAAACGGATTGATTTTGATGCGTGCATGGAATGAAACCTAATGTGCGGGATTTGTTGGTCTGGCAAAATAGGACTTGCCAGTGAACCAAAGGTAGGCAGCCATTCAGCATTTGGAAGCGGAGGGGAGTACGGCTCCTTTTATAGCAAACAAAAAGGGCGACTAAACCACTGGCAATCAACGGTTTAACCGCCCTTCGGGCGAGAGATTTATTTTTCCCGGAGTTTCCCTTTCAGGCGAGTTCGATGTTCTCAACGACCTCCAGACCGTAGCCGATGAGACCGACGCGACGGCGCGGGTGGTTGGTCAAAAGCCTGATTTTTGACACGCCCAAATCTCGCAAGATTTGGGCGCCCGTTCCAAAGTCTTTTTGGCTCATCGGCGCGTTGAGGTCAATTGCCGCAGGCTCGCCGGACTCTTGCTGGGCTTTATATTTTTTCAGTCGCGCCAGCAAATTGCCCTGCTCGCTGTGGCGCATGTAGACGAACACGCCCTTTCCGGCTTCCGAGATTTGCCACAAAGCCCGGTTTATCATCGAGCCGTAGTCTTCCAAAAGCATCCCGAGGATGTCGCCCGTCTCCGTCGAGCTGTGGACGCGAACCAAAACCGGCTCGTCGGCACCCCAGTTTCCCTTTTTAAAAACAAGGTGCGTGTCGCCCGTCGTGATTTGGGTGAAGGCGATGACCTCGAACTCGCCAAACTTCGTCGGCATCGAAACCGACAACTCGCGGCGAACAAGCCGTTCGTTCTTCAATCGAAAAGCCACCAAATCGTCTATCGAAATGATTTTCAGACCGTGCTTTTCGGCGATCTCGCGCAACTGCGGGAGTCGGGCCATCGACCCGTCTTCGTTCATGATTTCGACCACGACTCCGGCGGGGAACAGCCCGGCCAGCCTTGCCAAATCGATGGCCGCCTCTGTGTGGCCCGTCCTTCGGAGCACTCCGCCCGCTTTTGCCCGTAGCGGGAAAATATGGCCTGGACGCGCAAAATCGCTCCCTTTCGCTGCCGGGTTGGTCAACCAGCGGATGCCGGTCGAGCGGTCGTAGGCTGAAATCCCGGTCGAGCAGCCGTGGCCTATGAGGTCGATTGAGACCGTGAATGCCGTTTCGTGCATCGCCGTGTTGGCGGCTATCATCAGGGGCAAATCGAGGGCGTCGGCCTGTTTCTCCTCGATGGGCGTGCAAATTAGGCCCCGGCCGTGCGTCGCCATGAAGTTTACCATCTCGGGCGTGACCAGCTCGGCGGCGCAGAGGAAGTCGCCCTCGTTCTCGCGGTCCTCGTCGTCGACGACGATGATGATTTTGCCCGCCCGGATGTCGGCCAGGGCCTCCTCGATGGTGTTGAGCGGTCGGTCGGCGGCGGTTTTTTCGAGGGTCTTTTGGGAAAGAGCGGCTTCCATGAATGCGCAGTTTTTGTCGGAAACAAGTTGCCACAAAGATAGTTTGCCCCGTTTTGCGGCACCCATTGACGCGACTTCGAGGGAATTTAGCGCGGCACTTCGCGGCCGCAAAAGACCCGATTCTACCTTCGCCCGAAAACCGATATTATGCCTGAAAAAGTGCGGATCGACAAATGGCTCTGGTCGGTCAGGATTTTCAAGAGCCGTACTATTGCGACGGATGTCGTCAAGTCCGGCCGTGTGAGGGTGGGTGGCACGGAGGTCAAACCGTCCTTTTTAGTTGGGGAGAACGAGACGGTCGTCGTGAAAAAGGACGGGTTCAACTTCGAGTTCCGCGTCCTCAAACTGATTGAGAAAAGGGTAGGGGCACCCATCGCCGTCACCTGTTTCGAAGACGTGACGAGCGACGAGGAGCGCAACAAGTACAATGCTTGGTTCCTCGCCGGGCAGGGCCGGGCTGAAGTGCGCGAACATGGTTCCGGCCGCCCGACAAAGCGCGAGCGACGCGAGATCGATTGGTTCAAGGACGGGGAGGACGGGCCAGACGACGAGGCGGGCGATTGATCCGCCGGTCAATCGTCCCGGGTTTTCATGTTGAAAAAGACTGGGAAGAAGGCGGCGAACACAGCTCCAAACGTCCCCTCGATGGTGTACTCAACGAGAAAAGAGACGAAAAGGACAGTCATCGCTGCGGTGAAAAGCGGCTCGCGCGGTCTATTTTGATAGAAGAAAGGCATGGTCCAGGCCATCAAAGCCGTCAGCAAACCGAGTAAGCCCGTTGAGGCGAGTATGTACACAAACTGGTTGTGCGGCAATTTCACCTCCTCGACGGATTTGAACGCGAGGGCCGGTTCGATTCGGGCGATGTCGGCGGGCAAGTCGCCCATGCCGCTGCCGAGGAACGGTTTTTCGAGAAAGAGTTTCCAGCCCTTCTGCAGGGAGAGGAGCCGGTCGGTGTCCGAGTAGCCTGTTCCGGGGAACTCGTTGCCGCGCGTGTTGTCCCAAATCATGTAGCCGATTTTGGTGCGCAGGGCGGGCGAGTTTTTGAACAAGACGACTGCTGAAAGGGAAAGGGCTGCTGCAGCTGTGAGGCCGATTCGCCAGTGTTTTTTAGAGAAAACCAGGCCCGCGACCGTCGCAGCGACGACCGCGTAGCCAGCTGCCAGGCCGCTCCTAACCGCCAGAACATGGAGCAAGACGAACAGGAAACCGGCGAGCGAAAACCAAATCCACCTTTCCCGCGCCTTTTTGAAAAAGAACCGTCGCCGAAAAAGCTGCCACCCAACCGCAATCCCGAGTGCGACGAGCAAGCTGAACCGGATATGGTTGCGCGGCACTGGGACGGCCTTGCCGTGCGAGACGAGGTTCATCACCTCTTCGTAATGGAGCGCAAAATTGACGAGCACGCCGAGGCCCGTCGCCGCGATGGCGGTGAGGAACAGGGCGCATAAGGCGTTGAACTGAATTCTTGAAATCTCGGGCGCGTTGGCGAAGGCGAGCGGCAGAATGAAAAACGGCAACCGGACCTGCGCCCGCGTCAGCCAATAGTCTTGGTTCTCAGACCAGAGGCCGCTGGCGACGGCCACCCAGAACAGCAGCGAGATTGACCAGAATTGGGGCTTTTTGAAAAAATTCCCAAAAAGAAAAGGGAGGTTGAGTGTCGGCCAGCCGCTCCCGCCCGTCGAGACAAGGCATGAATAGCAGATGACCCACATGCTCAAGGAAAGGAGGAAAGGCGAGAAAATCTGGCTGACCAACAGCATCGCGCAGCCGAAGAGGAAAACAGACTGGCGGGTGATTCGCGGCATCCGAACGGGCGTTTTGGCCGCAAAACTAAAAAGCCCGACCCCCATCGGGGCCGGGCTTTCTTTCACTAAACCGTTTCTATTGTATGAAGCTACAATTTGCTCCTTAAACGAGGGTTTTCCGGGGAAAATTCCCTGATGTCGGAAAAAATTTTCCGCGCTACCAGACTTCGACGACGCCGAACTTGGCCTTCGCCGTCTTCTTCTTCGGCACGGGCTTGTCGAGGGGCTTGGCAAACTTTCCAGCTTTCGACGGCTTGCCCGGCTTCTCGAACTTCTCAAAGCCCCACGGCTTCGGCTTCTCGACCTTGAAGGTCTTTCCGTATTTGTCGTGCTTGATGAAAGCGGGCTTTTCAATGGCAGTCTTGGCCGGCTTGGTTGGTTTTTCGCTGGTTTTTACGGCGTAGGTCTTCTCAGGTTTCGGCTGCGGGCGGGGGCCTTCGGGGGCCTTCGGCATTGCGCGCTTGAGGAGCGCGGCCGCCAGCAATTGCGGCGTGAAACCATCGGCGAGGAACTCGTTGACCATCGCCTCGTGCGCCGCGAGGTTTCCTTCTTCGAGGATAGCGCGGAGGCGCGAGCGCATCTTTTCCTTTTTGAGGTCCCACAAATCGTGGCTGCTCGGCGGGTTGGCCCGCTCGACGCGGGTCTTGGCGAACCGCTGGATGGCCTGCAAACGGGCAAATTCCTTGCGGCCGGTCACGAAGCTGAACGCCTTGCCCGACTTCCCGGCACGGCCCGTCCGGCCGATGCGGTGGACGTAATACTCGGGGTCGAAGGGAAGCTCCCAGTTGAACACGGCGTCGACGTCGTTCACGTCGATGCCGCGCGCGGCCACGTCCGTCGCCACCAAAAGCTCGATGCTTCCCTCGCGGAAGGCGGCCATGATGGCAGTTCGCTGCGCCTGCGAGAGGTCGCCGTGCAGGCCGTCGGCGTGAAAGCCAAGGCGGCGCAGGTCGGCCACGAGTTCGTCGACCTGCACCTTCATGTTGCAAAAACAGAGGGCGAGTCGAACGTCGTGCAGCGTCATCAAGTCGGAGAGGACGCGCAGCCGGTCGTCGACGTGGATGTCGAAATAGCTCTGTTCGATGTTCGCCGCCGTCATGTTGACCGCCGCGATTTTGACGTGCGCAGGGTTCTTCTGAAACCGCTTTGCGATTTCGAGGATTGGCTGAGGCATCGTCGCCGAGAAGAGGACGATCTGCCTTTCCTCCGGCATCGTCGAGAGGATGGTCTCGATGTCCTCGCGGAAGCCCATGTTGAGCATCTCGTCGGCCTCGTCGAGGACGACGGTTTTCAGCGAGCTGAAATCCAGTTTGCCGCGGTTGATGAAGTCGATTAGCCGGCCCGGGGTTCCGACGATGACGTGCGCCCCGTCCTTCAGTGCCTTGAGCTGCTTGGCAATCGAGTCGCCTCCGTAGATCGCCGCCACCGAGAGGCTGGGCTTTTTGTGCTTCGAGAATTTTTTCAGTTCCGTAGCCACCTGCATCACCAATTCGCGGGTGGGGCAGATGATTATCGCGCCGATTTTGCGGGAGGAGGTGTCGACCTTTTCGACGATGGGAAGACCGTAGGCGGCGGTCTTCCCGGTCCCTGTCTGCGCCTGACCGATAATGTCCCGCCCGTCCATGACGAGCGGGATGGCCTCAGCCTGAATCGGCGAGGCGTGCTCGAACCCAAGCTCAACGAGCGCCAACTGCGTGGCTTCCGACAGGTTCATTTCGGAGAACAGCATCTTTTCCATACTCACATGCTCCCCGCGAATCCTGTCCACCACCTCGATGGCCCTGCTCGTTGAAAGCTGCGGCGAAGGTAGTTGTTTTGGCCGTTTCGCCAAACATGATTTTGAATCAGGGAATTATTTTTGGGCTTCACCAAAACATATTCGGAAAGTGGGGTCGAAAACCGATGCCGAGCCTTCCTGGCAGCACACGGGTTGACGGTGATTGGCCATGGATTTTTTGTCGAGAGAAATCCGTGTCTGATTCCTGTTAGTCCGTGTGCCTTCTACTTTCGCCCCGAGAAAAAAATCGAACCATGCTGTCCAGATTCTTCAAGCAGCTTCACCGGCAACTACCCGGGCCGCTGCAAAACCGATACTACCTGACGCTGGTGGTCTTCTTCTTTTGGATGTGCTTCCTCGACCGGCAGAGCTTTTACACCCAGTACAAACTATCGCGCACGGTCTCGCACCTGGAAGCCGACAGGGTCTATTACCAGAACAAGATAAAGGAGGTCAACGACGACATTGGCGTTTTCGACGACTCGAAGGATCGCTTCGCCCGCGAGCACTATTTGATGCACAAGCCGGGGGAGGACGTGTTCATTTTTGACGAAAAATAATCGGAGGCCGCCGCTGGCGCCTCAATCACCCAAAGTTTCATGTCAGTATTAGTCAACAAGAACTCGCGCGTCATCGTCCAGGGCTTCACCGGGAAAGAAGGGACGTTTCACGCCGAACAGATGATCGCCTATGGCACCAACGTCGTCGGCGGGGTCACGCCGGGCAAGGGAGGGCAGGAGCACCTCGGCAAGCCCGTTTTCAACACCGTCGCGGATGCCGTTGCGAAAACGGGGGCTGACGTCTCGATAATCTTCGTTCCGCCCGCCTTCGCCGCCGACGCGGTCGTTGAGGCTGCCATGTCGGGCATCAAGGTCATCGTTTGCATCACGGAAGGCATCCCGATTCAAGATATGCTTCGGGCGAAAGCCTACGTCGAGCGGTCGGGCGCACGGCTCATCGGGCCGAACTGCCCCGGCGTCATCACCTCGGGCGAGGCCAAAGTGGGCATCATGCCCGGGTTTGTTTTCAAGAAAGGGAGAATTGGCCTAGTCTCCAAGTCAGGCACGCTCACCTACGAGGCGGCCGATCAAGTGGTGAAAGCAGGCCTTGGCATCTCGACCGCCATCGGCATTGGCGGCGACCCAATCATCGGGACGACGACGCGCGAGGCACTGGAGCTTTTCATCAAGGACCCGGAAACGGACGCCGTGGTCGTCATCGGCGAAATCGGCGGCGGGCTGGAGGCAGAGGCCGCCCGCTGGCTGAAATCCGTCGGAAACCCGAAGCCCGTCATCGGCTTCATCGCCGGGCAGACCGCACCGAAGGGGCGGAAGATGGGCCACGCCGGCGCCATCGTCGGCGGCCATGACGACACGGCCGCAGCCAAGATGCGCATCATGGCCGAGAACGGGATTCACGTCGTCGAGTCGCCCGCCATGATTGGGAAAAAGATCGCGGAGGTGGTTGCCCAAAAGAGCCTCTCGCTGAAAGGCTATTGAGTTTGCCTGAAGTTCCAGCTTCGTAAAGAAGCGTTTCCCCGAAGCTGGAACTTCAGGACAAAAGCCACGCTGCCAACATTGCCGCTGAATAGGCGAGGAAAAGCCGCCTATCAATGAACTCGGCCGGGCGGATTCCGTGTTTTTTCCACAAAAAAATAAGCTGCCCGAGCTTCTCGACCCAAAAGGCGAGGACGTTGGCGAGGGCGAGGCCGGGGAGGCCCCACACCTTTATAAAAAGGAGACCCAGCGAGAGCTTGACGGCAAGCTCGACCGCCGTTATCCAAAGAACGGCGCGGCCCTCGCCGAGGGCGAGCATGGCCGGGTAGGTCAGCACCATGCGGCTGGCCGAAATCAGCAGAAACAAGTTGAAAACCGGGGCGGAGGCCGCGAATTCAGGCCGGAAGACGAGCTGGAACAGCCGCCCGCTGAACAGCAAAAGCGCGATGACCGCCGGAAAGGTGAGGTGCATCAGCCGCCGGTTTCTCCTTTTCAACTCATCGAGGCCGCTCGGCAGGTCGGCGGCGAGGCGCGGGGCCATTGCCGTAGAAAGGCCGGTGGCCAGTGCGAGGGCAAGAGGGAACTCCCTCGCGCCGTACCGCCAGATGGCGAAAACCGAGTCGTCGCGGAACCACCAGCCGACGAGCCAGCCGTCGATCAGGAGGACGAGGCTGCCCGCGATTTGGTTCAAGGTCAACGGGGCGGAGATCCTTAAGTAGTTGGAAATCAGCGGCTTGTCGAAGTTGATTTTTCCCCAATTGAAAACCACCCAAGCCGAAAAGAACCAACGGGCGGCGGTGAAAACCGTCAGAGCGACCAAAGCCCCGCGCAGCCCGAACCCAAGCCAGACCGGCGCGACGGCACAGGCGACCATCCCCCCGAAACTGGCGACGCCCCATCCGAGTATGGCGGTCGGCCTTTCCTTCAACAGAAAAAAATGCTCGACAGGATAGCACGGCAGCCCGAGGCAGAGCCACGCGGCGAAAAGGCCAAAATGCGGGAGATCCGGCTGGCCGGTCAGGGCGGGGACGAGCCATGTTTTCCCCCAAAAAAGGAGGAGGAAAAGGGCGGCCGCGAGGCTGTTGAAAAGGAGGAAACTGTTGAAAACCAGCGACTTGCGCCCGTCGTCGTCGAGCTTTGGGTAGGTCGGGAGCAGGCCGTGCATCAGCCCGTTGACCCAAAAAA
>JBGAWE010000259.1:0-5859 GCA_044227705.1 Saprospiraceae bacterium | reverse complement strand
GGCTACGTGACGAACTCGGTTCACTACCCGACGTGGGTTTCGGGGGAGATGCACAAGCTGTATTTGGAGGTTTTCGGAAAGAAATTCCTCGAAAACCAGCCCGAAAAGAGCCATTGGCGGAAAATCCAGAACGTCCCCGCCGAGCGAATTCTCGACATAAAAGCGGTGCTGAAAAAGCGTCTGCTCGACTTCGTCCGAAAGAACCTGCAGGCCGACATGGCGCGGCAGGGCGAGAACCCGCGCCAGATTTTCGAGATGCTCAACGCCATCCGCGAGGACGCACTCATCATCGGCTTCGCCCGCCGCTTCGCCACCTACAAGCGGGCGAACCTGCTTTTCAACAA
This sequence comes from Saprospiraceae bacterium, assembly GCA_044227705.1. Classification (GTDB taxonomy): domain Bacteria; phylum Bacteroidota; class Bacteroidia; order Chitinophagales; family Saprospiraceae; genus JANOQP01. The sequence goes on along the minus strand of JBGAWE010000259.1, from coordinate 5,515 downwards.
CGAAAAGCGGCTCATCGAAATAATCTCGAACTCGGACAGGCCGGTCATTTTCCTCTTTGCGGGCAAGGCGCACCCGGCGGACGGGGGAGGACAATCTTTCATCCGAACCATCTACAACATCTCGAAGCGGCCCGAATTCCGGGGGAAAGTCCTCTTTCTCGCCAATTACGGGATGGAGATGGCGAAGCTCCTCGTCGCCGGCGTCGACGTCTGGCTCAACAACCCGACGCGCCCGCAGGAGGCCAGCGGCACCTCCGGCATGAAGGCGGTGATGAACGGGACGATGAACTTCTCCGTCCTCGACGGCTGGTGGTGCGAGGGCTGGCAGCCCGGCGCCGGTTGGATGCTGCCCGAGAACGACACCTATTCGGATGCCGGTCTGCAGAACGAGCTGGACGCGGAGACGATTTACAACACGCTCGAACACGAGATCCTCCCGGCCTTTTTTGAGAAAAACGAGGCTGGAATCCCTGAAAAATGGGTGGCGCACATCAAGAACACCATCGCCGAGATTGCCCCTGACTTCACCATGAAGCGGATGCTCGACGACTACCAATCGCGCTACTACGGCAAGCTCGCCAAACGCAGCGCACAGCTCGCGGCCAACAGCTTCGACGCGCTGCGCCGCCTCGTTGAATGGAAGAGCCGGTTGCGCCGCGTCTGGGAGACCATCGAGATCGTGGAGATGTCGCAGTTCGATTCTGTCAACAGGTCGCTCCAGCTCGGCGAGGCCTTCGACGCGACCATCGCGCTCAACCTGCACGGTCTCGCGCCGCAGGAAATCGGGGTGGAAATGGTTATCTTCAAACGCAAATCGGCCGACGAGCTGAATTTGCTGGCCGCCACCGAGCTGCAGTTCACCCGCCTTTCGGGGACGGTGGCGACGTATTCCATTCACATCACGCCGAGCCAGGCGGGGGTTTTCGAGTACGGGTTCCGGCTGTTTCCGAAGAACGACTTGCTGGCGCACCGGCAGGATTTCGAGCTGGTGCGCTGGCTTTGAGCCGAAGGACTGACAGGGGAACCTATTTCTTGCGGAGCAAGGTCATCGTCTCCATCCGCCCGCCCCGGTTCATGTCGAACCGGAGGGTGTCCGCGTCGAGCTTGGTGATTTTCACCAGAATCTCGGCTTTGCCATCTGCAATGGTGTAGAGCTTGTCGCCGTCGGTGCGCCACTTGCCCGCGCTTTTCTGGTTGCCGAAGCCGTTGGCGAAGTCGCCCGTTTCCTGGAACTCGAAATGGACCTGCTCGGCCACGATGTCCGACGGTTTCCCCTCGATGAGCCACGAGATGCCCTGCCAGTTTCCGACGAGCTGTGGGTTGCGGTCGTTCTTCTTCTGGCAGGCGGCGAGGAGGACGAGGAGGCAGAAAGCGAGTTGTTTCATTGAAAAAGTTTGGTTGTCAGGCGAAAACGCTGGAATTCATCATCTCCTCGATCTCCTCGAGTTCGATGGGGATGTCGGAAAACAGGTCAATCGGCCCGTTGTCGGTCAGAAGGATGTCGTTCTCCAATCGGATGCCGATGCCCTCGGCGGGGATGTAGATGCCGGGCTCGCAGGTGAAGACCATCCCGGCGCGGAAAGGGTCGTACCGATTGGCGAGGTCGTGCACGTCGATGCCGAGATGGTGGGATGTGCCGTACATGAAGTATTTCTTGTAGGCCGGTTTGTCCTCCGTCCCGTCGTCAACCTCTTTTTGGGTCAACAGGCCGAGGCCGAGCAGCTCGGAAGTCATGATTTTGCCGACCTCTTTGTTGTAGTCCTCCAGATTGGTGTAGACCGCCGCCTGTCTTTCCGTGAACTGGCCGTTGACCGGCACGCAGCGGGTGAGGTCGGAAGCGTAGTTGGCATATTCGCAACCGAAGTCCATCAGGACGATTTCGCCGTCTTTCAACTGCTGGTCGTTGGCGATGTAGTGCAGCACGCAGGCGTTCTTCCCCGAGGCTATGATTGGCTCGTAGGCATGGGCCGTGCAGCGGTTGCGCAAAAACTCGTGGGTGATTTCCGCCTCCACCTCGAACTCCCACGCGCCGGGCTTGATGAAATCGACGGCCCGGTGAAACGCCTTTTTGGTGATGCCGATGGCGTGACGGATGATGTCGACCTCCATGTCGCTTTTCACCATCATCAGCTTTTTGAGGATGGGCTGGCTCCGGTGGAATTGGTGCACCGGGTATTTCTCGCGGAGCTTTTTCGCCTCGCGCAGGTCGCGGAACAGGATTTCTGAATAGAATTTATCGTGCTCGTTTGTGTTGACGTAGATGCCATCGGAAAGCAGGATAAGCTCTCTGACGACCGCTTCCGCCTCCTCGTTGAACAGCACCTTTTCGATGCCGCTGATGGCGGTCGCTTCTTCTTTCGTCAGCTTTTTCCCTTCCCAAATCGAGGTCGCCTCGCTCGCCGTCCTTATCAAAAGGACTTCGCGGAACTTCTCCTTCACGCAATCTGGATAAAGAAGCAGCACCGTCTCCTCTTGGTCGATGCCGGAGAGGTAGAAAAGCCCCGCGTTTTGCCGGAAGGGGAAACACGTGTCGCCCGAGCGCGGCATGAGGTCGTTTGAATGAAAGATGGCGACGGTGTTGGGCCGCATTTCGCGCATGAAGCGCTTGCGGTTTTGGCGGAAAAGGTCGGTCGGCAGCGGTCGGTAGCGCATCGGGAGACTGGTCTTTTTGAAAAACGAACGGCCAAAGAAAGAGGCAAACTCCCGGCTCCGCCAAGCCTTTTTCGACCGGCGGCGAAAAAACGGGGGCGAGGTTTGGCAAGGCGGGAGGCGGTTCTACTTTTGGCCGGGCTTTCGGGCGAAATGCCTCCCTTTCCATTGTTTTTACCTAAAAAAGCGTCAAAATCATGAACGTTCCGGCTGATTTAAAGTACACCAAAGACCACGAATGGATTCGCATCGAAGGCTCGACGGGAACCATCGGCATCACCGACTTCGCGCAGGGCGAGCTGGGAGAACTGGTCTACATCGAGGTCGACACCGTCGGGCAGACCGTCGAGGCGGGCCAAATCTTCGGCACCGTCGAGGCGGTGAAGACGACGAGCGACCTGTACATGCCCGTCACCGGCAAAATCGTCGAGTTCAACCAGGAGCTTTCCGAGAAGGGGGGCGACAACCCGACCCTCGTCAACGACGACCCCTACGGAGCGGGCTGGATTGTCAAGGTTGAAATCGCCGCCGGTGCGAACTTGGAAGAATTGCTGACGGCGGACCAGTACATGGCAGCCATTTGATGGGCCTGTTGCCCGAATTGGCCTGCTTTGGCTTGTCAGACCGATGCGGCAACATGAAAATCGGCCAGCCCGGGAATGGAAACTGCATGCAGGAGGTCCGGATTTTTCCCTCGACAGGTGCGGATGTTCAGTTCGTCACCTTCCAAAACTGTCGTGCAGCCTTCCCGTTGCGGTCGAAGATGACAACGGTGTAGACGCCGTTGGCCAAGGTGCGGATTTCATTGAACTCGAACTCCTTCGGCAGGAAATTGTCCGGCCGGATCTTCGACTGGCGCAGGACGCGGCCCAGTTTGTCGACCAGTTGGACCGTGTATTGGTGCGTATCGGGTGTCTGGTACTTGACCTTGATCTTTTCCCAGCTTGGGTCGATGCTGATTTCCTCGATGCCGAGCTTGCCTGCCGCGCTGCCGCAGAGGTCTTGGATGGCGGCGAGGATGTTGAGCATGTCGAGGCGGCCAGCGGTCGTGGTGATGTCCTTCAAGGAGGAGAGCTGAGCCGTGTTTTTCAAAACGAGGTCGCGCATTCTCCTTGCACAGGCCGTCGGATCGGTCTTCGCGTCATCCGCCAACTGTGCGCACGGCACGGAGTACATCCACCCGATGGTGCCGGTGACGTGCGGCGTGGCTGCCGAGGTGCCGGGGAAGGCGTTGTACTTCACCGTGTCTGTCGAGGGCGGGGTGGGGACTCGGAAGTCCGTCGTCCAGCAGGCCTCGCCGGGTGCGCCGATGTCGACGTTGGTTGCGCCGAAGGCCGCGCCGTTCACTTTGACATCATTTTGCCCGACGTTCGTCACCACGATGAGGAACTCGCTAGGGCAGGTCGATGGCAGGTCGCCCGCGATGTCGACGTTGACGTTGGCGTTGTCCGTCGCGCCGACCGAGACCACGCCGGCACGGCCGAGCGAGTCGTACATCGCGCACCAGATCGGTTGGCTGGCCGGAAAAAGGCCCGAGATGCCGAACGAGGCGTTGGTGGCCACGACGAACGCGCCGCGCTGCCCTCCGGTGAGGTTGTAGAGTTGCCGCTGGATGAGGACGTAGTTGTACCCCGCAACGATTTCGCTGGTCAGCGAGCAGTTGACGACAGGCATCATCTTGACGTTCCAGTTGATGCCCGAGACGCCCTCCGAGTTGTCGCCGTGCGCGCCGATGATGCCGGAGACGGAGGTGCCGTGCGGGCCGACGGTTCCGGGGCCGTCGTTGGAGTCGCGCACGTCCCAGCCCCTGAAGTCGTCGATGTAGCCGTTCTCGTCGTCGTCGAGGCCGTTGTCGGGGATTTCGTGGTTGTTGAGCCACATGTTTTCCCGCAAATCGGGGTGGTCGCGCCAGATTCCCTTTTCGAGAATCGCCACGACGATGGTGTCGCCCTGCGGGGTGGTGCCACCGGTTGCCGCGTCCCAGGCCTGGGTGGCGCGGATGAGGTCGAAGTCGGTCTGTTTGAAAAACTGGGGGTCGTTCGGCTCCGTAGTCCGCTCGTCGAGCGGGTAGTCGAGCTGCGCGGCCGTCACGCCGGGGGCGCGGAGGGCAGCGGCGAGGAGGTCTTCCTTTTTGATGAAATTCTCGTCGAAGCTAATCAGCCAGACATGCATCGCCGGTGCAATTTCTTTGAAAGAGAACCGCACTCCCCCCGTCGACTCGTGGGGAAAAGCGGCTTCTAACTGTTGGCCCAGGTTTTCGATGGAAGCCGTCGGCAAAGTCTGAACGAGGATTTGCCCGTCGACCGGGCGGGGCTGGGCGAGCTCGGCTTTTTGGCCAAAAACCGACGCGAAGGCATGGATTGCCAGCACAAAGAGGATTGAATTTTTCATCGGACAGATTTTTCTTGAGCCACGAAGAACGGCTGTTTTTGCCGTCCCGACCAAAAACTTAAGGGCTGGAGTTGTTGGCGGAGCGTTTTCGGCGCATGGAAAAAAGGTGGCTGGGGTTTTCCCGGCGCATAGCTTGGGGCATGTCGAGGTCGGATGCAGGCCGGGGGATTTTCGGGCAAAAAAGGACGTTTCGCTGTCAGCGACGAAGGCGGGGGATCAAACTCCTTTCCAAAAATCAAAATCGCAGGTGCTGTGTGACCGGCGGACGCGGTCACGAAAACCGGGGCCGAGACATGGCTTCCAGTCTGGATTTTGCCCAATTTGACCTGAAATGGGCCAAAATGGCTTCCGGTAAATGGAGTCGGCCGGGCTTTCGGGCTTTTTTCAAAAAACACACACAAACTTGGGTGACATGATTTTCTCCAACTACTCAAAACCGGCCGGGTGGCGGCCGGGCAGCTTTATGGCCGCTGGA
>JBGAWE010000258.1:0-5866 GCA_044227705.1 Saprospiraceae bacterium | reverse complement strand
TTAAATTTTTCAGTAAAACTGATGTCGTCCGGCCAGTACCTGTTCCTTCGAGAATTGATAAATGCGACCCTGCCAGGCCAACCAAATGGCATCGAAATGGGGATATTTCTGCAGCGCGTAGAACAGGGCAAAACGCAGGCCCTCGGCTTTCACCTTTATCTGGACGTGCACCAATAGATTGCGAGACTTGCCTTTTGCCGTGCGGAACTGGTGGACGAAAGCGTTTTTCAGGTTCTTCGCCCGGGCAATCGACTTGAACTCGAAAAGAATGCCGTTCACCAGAGCATCGGCGGATTTGTGAAATGATGATTCCTCCAGAAGAACGACCGCATGCCCCGTTCTTTTCAAGATGAGGCAGGCTGGAAGTTCGGATTTCAACGCCGCCATTGCGTGGCGTCGATGGATGGCCAAAAAGCCATCCGATTTGACATCGTACCCAAGCGCATCGGCCAGCAAATCGGAAAAGCCCGAGATGAGAAGCACAGATTGCTCGCTCCCGATGATGTACTCGCTGGGCGAAAGGGCATCGAAAGCCTTTTTGTGGGCAGGTTTCCTCATCGATTTTCTCGTTCTATTGGGCCGTATCAGTTCTCAATTGCTCCTTCCAGCACCGGTACCTCCACCGCAGTGCCCATCCGCTTCCTGAAAAAATTGGCCACCGGGAACGCCGCGAGGCTCACCAGCGCCGCCGCCCACAGATAGCCCAAAGCCCGCCAGCCGAGGGCGGCCCGGTCGAACTTCCCGGCGAGGATGCAGCCCAGCATGGCGGCGGTCATCACGCCGGTCGCCGTCGCCGTCACGATGAGGCGGCCGCGCCAACTGATGACCCTCCGGGGAAAGAGCAGCAGCGAAAAGCCCCCGGCAAACTGGATGACCGACCAGCCAAAGCCCCATTCGAGCGACAGACCAGTGAGCAAAACAGCCAACAGGTAGGCCATCCAGACCAGGTCTTTTTGAAAAAACTGATGGAGAAAAAAGAGCAGGAACAGCATCGGCGTGCACATCGCGCCCGCCGGGCCGAGCCGCGCGAGGAAGCTGAAGGCCAGCACCTCCGCCAAAACCACGCTGAAGATGAGCATCGACTGGCGGCGGTCGTCCCATTTTTCAGGGAACCAGACGAGCACCAGCAGCGCCAGCGCGACCGAGGCCAGCCCCGCCAGACCGAGCGAGCCGAGGAGTTGGAAACGCCGGTTCGGCTGGTCGAAGCGGTTGGAGAGGGAGGTCAGTTTTTGGAAGACCAGCTCCGTGATCGACCCGCCGCGAGCGACAATGATTTCCCCTTTTTGGACGGAGATTCCCGTTTTCAGGGCCGCGTCGCGCTTCCTTTTGAACGAGGCGGCGGCCAGCGAGTCGTCCTGCCGAAGGTTCGGGGAGAGGGTGTTCTCGAAAATCGGGAGGAGGATTTCGGGACTGGAGAGTTTCGAGAAAGGAAGGGTGTCTGTCAGCCAGTCCGAGGCGCCTTTCATCGTCAGGAGCGAGCCGAACGGGACGCGACTTTCAACGCCGTTTTTCATCAAAAAAACCTGCTTTTCAGCCGAAACCCCGGCGGGCGGAGCGGCGTTCGGGAGGATTCCCTGATTAAAAAGCCCGTCGAGAAGGCCGAGCGAGAAGTTCAGATAAGCCGCCTGATTGGCGACAAGCTCGGCATATCCCGCATCGTGGCGGCTCTTGTTGACCTGCGCCTCGAACTGTTTTTGGAACTCCTTTTTCTGCCGCCGCGCCACCTCCATGTCCATCGTGAAATAGGGCGCGCGCTCCGACTCGATGCGGGCCAGCGCGGCCTCGGCCTCGGCCCCGGAGCGGGTCACGTCGAAATCGAAGGGGGAGCGGAGGTCGGCGTAGTTCCACTTGTGCCCTTTCTCAAATTCGTAGGGGAACGGCCCGCCCTTCGGCAGCACGAGCGCGGCGACAAAGGCCAGCAGCGCCGCCATCAGCCACGGGCTGGGCGATCGCGAAGGGGCGGCATCGTTCGGGCGGGCGGGAAGGCGGACGGGCATCTTTCAGAGAAGTTTGGAGGCGAAAATAGACTGGCCGAAAGCCGAGTAAGGCCCAAATTCACTTGAGTTTTACTTGGCTTTCGGCGCCATCACCCGCAATGCCTTTTCGCGCATCTCGAACCGCAGGTGGCCGTTGACGGTGACGCCCTCGCCGTCGATATGGGCGAAGTTTTCGTCACGGTCAAAGGAGATTTCGACGGACCGGGCGGCGAAATGCTCCACGAAATCGGCTTCGTAGATGCGGCCGGAAAGCGTCTCGGGGACGGCGGCGAAGTATTTCCAGCGCGGCACGTCTTTCAAAAGGACGACCTCGAACTGGCCGTCGTCGAGGCGGGCGCCGGGCGCGATTTGGAAGTTGTAGCCGTACATCGGCCCGTTGGCGACGGCGATGGTGAAGCACCGCTCCTCGATGGTCTTCCCGTCGAAAAGGATGCTGCAGTTGCGCGGCTCGTAGGTCAGCCCGGCCTCGATGCTCTTGAGAAAATAGGAGACGAAGCCGCGCTTGGCCTTCCCCTTCATCAGGTTGGAGACGAGGCCGTCAAAGCCGACGCCCGCGAGGTTGACGAAGGGGCGGCCGTTCATCAGCCCGACATCGAGCCAGCGCGGCTCCGAGCGGTTGAGCAGGCGCATGGCGCGGTTCATGTCGCGGCCGAGGCCGAGGTGCATGGCCAGCCCGTTGCCCGAGCCGGCGGGGATGATGGCGAGCACGGAATCGGTGCCCATCAAACCGGCGGCGACCTCGTTGACCGAGCCGTCGCCGCCGACCGCGACGACCACCTCCCAGCCCTCTGCGGCAGCCTGCCGGGCGAGGTCGGTCGCGTGGCCCGCGTGCCGGGTGTACTCTATTTTATAGTGAAACTTCGTGTGGTCGAGGTGCCGGTCGATGCTCTCGCGGATGCGCTTCTGGTGGCTCGTCCCGGCCATCGGGTTGACGATGAAACAGGCCCGCGTCTTCGGGAACAACTTTTCGAGCACGGGCTTTTGAACAGGATTCATTCTTGAGTGCCGAGTGCAGGATGGTGAACGGCGAATGCGGCTCCCGGAAGATTTTACCGCAACTTAACCTGCCTGCACCGGGGCGGCGAAAGTAAACAGAGGCCCCTCTTTTCGCCCATTTCGGCCCAATCGTGAAGCGTTTGGGCCGCCGCGCCGCGTCCGTCTTTCCCCTAAAAATGCCTGCCTCGGCAGCCGCTCGTTTGGATGGGAAGTTTTCTCGCCTAATTTTGAACCGTTAAACCAGTCACCCGCAGAAATGGCGCATCCGCTCATAAATCACGGCCATCGAATACACAGGCAGCATCAAAGGCTTGTCGCCAGCCCCCTCGCCGGGGTAGAATTTTCTTGAAGCGACCAGTCGGCAACCTTGTGTGCTGGCTGGTCGCTTCGCTTTTAGGGCGCGTTTTTCACAACCAAAATTCTTTTCAACATGAACTGGAGAAGATTGAACGGACAGAGAATCGAGGAACCTCTTTTGACCGCCGTCGAGAACACCATCGTCCGCGAGACGGGCGAGGGCCACAAGCTCAAGGTCTGCATCGGCACCGACTCGCAGGTCGTCGGCGAGGAGGTCCACTTCGCCACCGTCATCGTCTTCCTGCGGGAGAAGCGCGGCGGCTTCATGTTCATCTCCAACGAGACGCAGCGGCGCAAGATGTCCATCCGCGAACGGATGATTCTCGAGGTCGGCCGTTCGGTGGAGGTCGCCTACTCGCTCTGCGCGCTGCTCGACCTGTACGACGTGGCGCTCGAGGTCCACGCCGACATCAACACCGACCCGCACTTCGAGTCGAACACGGCCTTGAAGGAGGCGATGGGCTACATCCTGTCGATGGGGTTCGTCTTCCGGGCCAAGCCGGACGCGGTGGCGGCTTCTTGCTGCGCGGACAAGGTGATTTGAATTAAGGTTGGGTTGGTTTGCGGTTGACGATGTTTGAACTGCGTTTCGTGAGCCGCGAATCAATCCAATCAAAAATGATCGAACAACCCACCCTCGCCGCCACCTTCCACCTCACGCACGGCTGCAACCTGCGCTGCACCTATTGCTACACTGGCGAGAAGACCGGCCGCTCGATGACGCGCAAAACGGCCGACCAGGCCGTCGATTTCACCCTCGTCGAGGCGCGGAAAAGCGGTGCCCGTTTCCTCGACGTGACCTTCTTCGGCGGTGAGCCCCTGCTCGAAAAAGAGCTGATTTTCCACATCGCCGACCGCTTTTTAAAGGAAAAAAGCCCCGAGACCGACCTCTTTCTGAAAACCTCGACCAACGGCCTCCTCCTCTCCGAGCCAGTTTTAACAGAGCTTTCAAAAAGGAGAATCTACGTCTCGATAAGCTCCGACGGCCCGCCCGACATACACGACCGGCTGCGGCCGAACGCGGGCGGCGGCCCCACGAGCCGAGCTGTCGAAAGGGCAATGGGCCTCCTTTTAAAATCAAACCCGGCGGCCAACGCAACCTGCGTCATCGTGCCGGAGACGGCGACCGAGGCGGCGCGGTCGGTCGAATGGCTCTTTGAAAAAGGCTTCCGCTACATCAACGCGACGCTCGACTACTCGGCCCCGTGGACAATGGACGACATGGCCGCCCTCGAAATTTCCTATAAAAAGATGGCCACGTGGTATGAAAAAATGCTCCGCTCCGGCCACCGCTTCTGGCTCTCGGCCATCGACGAGCGCATCCGTTCGCGCACGCAGCGACCGCCCTCCGAGGCCGAGCGGTGCAGCCTCGGCCGCCGCCAGTTCAGCATCGCTCCGGACGGCGGGCTTTACCCCTGCACCCAGTTCGTGCGGACGGAGGGGCTGCCCGAGTTCCTCATCGGCCACGTCGAGCACGGCGGCTTCGACGAGGCCTGCCGCTCGCACCTGCACGGCTGCTCGGAGGCACCGAAGCCCGAGTGCGGCGGCTGTGCGCTGCGAGGCCGCTGCTCGTCGTGGTGCGCCTGCATCAACTTCGCCTCGACGGGCCGCATCGATCGGGCCAGCCCAGTGGTATGCCACCACGAGCAACGACTGCTGCCCATCGTCGACAGGCTGGCCGGGCGGCTGTTCGAGGGGCGCAACGCGCTGTTTTTGCACAAGCACTACAACCCGTCGTACCCGGTCATCGAGTTTTTGGAGGCTGTCGCGTGACGGGATTTTTTGCCTCAAAAGTTTGACAGTCAACGCCTTATGCAATCTTCAAAAAAGAAACCCCCGCTCACTGTCCGCCCCGTCCGCCGCCTGGCGAGGCCGCGCTACCCCGACTGGCAGCAGCCCAACCCGCTCGACGAACCGGGGGCGCACCCCTATCCTTTTTCGCAAAAACTGCTCCGCTGGCTTGTCGCCTCTGGCATCCTCGGCGGCGGGCTGACGGGCTGCGCGACCGGCGACGTCTCTCGCGGCGAGAACGGTCAGCCCGACGTTCCGCTCGACTCGCTTCGCAACACTTTCCCGAGCGCGTTGAGCGGGCTGCCCTACCAATCGCCCGGCTTCGGCACGGGGCTGCCCGACGACCTGCGCCGCCGGGAGGCGATGGCCATTTTGGAAAACCTCGCTAAAAAGGAGGGCTTCTCCATGCAGCCAGGCCAGTTCTTTGAGGAGGGCGGCGTGCGCATCCCGCTCGACGGGTGGGACGCGGGGCGGCGGACGGGGTTTGTCTTTTTGGACTGGGGCAACAGCGACAACATGTATCATGGCCTTCCCTCCCAACCTACAAAATTCTATTGGATGAAATGGAAATTGACCAGCGGCCGGGACACCGCTTATCGCTTTCAAAGTGCCATCGAGGCTTGGGAGCATTTCGATGGCCGCTTCCCGCCTGGCTCGCTCGACGCGTTGCTTTCTATTTCGCGCTTATCAAAAAACGAGGCCTGGTGGGCAGCCTCCGCTCCGTC
>JBGAWE010000257.1:0-6036 GCA_044227705.1 Saprospiraceae bacterium | reverse complement strand
TCTTTTCCTCGTCGATATGCTTTTCCTCGAGTTGCGAAAGAATTTCGTTGGCCCGCTCGACGACGGCTCGCGGCATCCCGGCCAGCTTCGCCACATGGATTCCGAACGAGTGGTTGGAGCCGCCGGGCGTTAGTTTTCGCAGGAAAATCACCTTTTGGCCGACCTCCTTTGTCGAGATATGGTAGTTCTGGATGCGCTCGAACTTGTCGGCCAGCTCGTTCAGTTCGTGGTAGTGGGTGGCGAAAAGCACCTTCGCCCGCGTCTTCTCCTGCTCGTGCAAAAACTCGGCGATGGCCCAGGCGATGGAGATGCCGTCGTAGGTCGAGGTGCCGCGCCCGATTTCATCCAAAAGGATCAGCGAGCGGCTGGAAAGGTTGTTGAGAATCGAGGCCGTCTCGTTCATCTCCACCATGAAGGTCGACTCGCCGCTCGAAATGTTGTCCGTCGCCCCGACGCGGGTGAAGACCTTGTCAATCAGCCCGATCCGCGCGTGCTTGGCCGGGACAAAGCTTCCCATCTGCGCCATCAGCGCGATGAGCGCCGTCTGCCGCAGCAGCGCCGATTTGCCCGCCATGTTCGGCCCGGTTATCATCATGATTTGCTGGGTCTCGTTGTCGAGAAAGGTGTCGTTGGGGACGTACTGGTTGTCCGGCCCGAGCTGCCGCTCGATGACGGGGTGGCGGCCCTCCTTGATGTCGATGGCGTGGCCTTCGTCGATTTCGGGGCGGCAATAGCTGTGCTTGACCGCAATTTTTTGAAAGGAAAGCAGGCAGTCGACCTGCGCGATGAGCTGCGCGTTCTGTTGGATGGGGCGGATGTAGCTGGCCGCCTCTTCCACCAAAAGCTGGAAGACGCGCTCCTCGATTTCCGAGATCTTCTCCTCCGCTCCGAGGATTTTGGCCTCCAAAACCTTCAGTTCCTCGGTGATGAGCCGCTCGCCGTTGGCCACCGTCTGCTTCCGAATCCAGTCGGGTGGGATGCTGTCCTTGTATTTGTTCGTCACTTCGAGGAAGTAGCCGAAAACGTTGTTGAACCCGATTTTGAGCGACGGGATGCCTGTCCGCTCGATTTCGCGCTGTTGCATTTCGAGCAAAATCTGCTGTGAGTTGCGCACGATGCCGCGCAGCTCGTCGAGTTCCGCGTCGGCGCCGTCGGCGATGGCACCGCCTTTTTGGACGGAGACCGGCGGCTCGGCCACGAGGTCGCGCGAGATTCGGTCGCGCAGCGAGCGGCAGGGGTTGAGCGACTCGGCAGTCTTTTGGAAAAACCACGCACCCGTCGCACCAAGCTCCTCTTTTATCGGCTCGATGGCGGCCAGGGCGCGGTTGAGCTGCGCCATCTCTCGCGGGTTGATTTTGCCCACGGAGACCTTCGACATCAGCCGTTCGAGGTCGCCAATCATCTTCACACCTCCGGCTCGGTAGCGGCCTCCACGATTCCAGTTTTCGATGGCTTCCACGGCAGCCTCCTGCCTTTTCGAGAATCCTCGCCCGGTCGGTGAGTGGCATCCGGGCCAGTTTTTGAGCATTCCGCGCGCCCATCGGCGAGATGGTCTGGTCGAGGATGTTTATCAAGGCCGTGCCCGATTCGTGCGGCGTCGAGACGAGCTCGAGATTGCGGACGGTGAAGCGGTCGAGCCAGACGAACCGCTCCGTCTGCAACCGGCTGACGGAATTGATGTGCGCCAGCCGGTTGTTTTCCGTTGAGTTCAGATATTGCAAGGCCGCGCCCGCCGCCATCTGCGCTAGTTCGAGTTCCTCGATTCCGAAGCCCTTGAGGTTGGCGGTATGAAAATGGGCGAGTAGCTTTTCGCGGCCGAAGTCGCCCGTGAAGGCCCAGTCTTCGAGCGTGTTGATGTAGAATTTTTCCCCGAAAAGCTCTGTGAAGACCTTCTTCTGGCTGCGCGGCACGATGATTTCCGACGGGCGGAAGCCGCCGAGGAGCTTGTCGACGATCGTCGCGTCGCCTTCCGAAACCAAGAATTCCCCAGTTGAAATATCGAGGAATGCCGCGCCGAACTGCTCCTTTTTGCCGAAGGCGATGGTGGCGAGAAAGTTGTTCGAGGCCACATCGAGCAGCGAGTCGGCCGTCGTCACCCCCGGCGTGACGACCTCCGTGACCTCGCGGCGGACGAGTTTTTTGCCCGGAGTCGGCTTCTCCATCTGCTCGCAGACGGCCACGCGGTATCCTGCCCGGACGAGGCGCGGCAAATACATGTCCATCGAGTGGTAGGGGAAGCCGGCGAGTTCAAGGTTGCTGCCGCCGTTATTGCGCGAGGTGAGGACGATGCCGAGGGCGCGGCTGGCCTTAATCGCGTCATCCCCGAAAGTCTCGTAGAAATCGCCGACGCGGAAAAGGAGGATGGCGTCGGGGTACCGCTGCTTCACCTGCGCGTACTGGCCCATCAACGGGGTGAGGCTTGCGTCGGCGGCGGCTGGTTTGGACATAGTTTCGCTTTGAATTGATGGGCAAAGGTTGATTTTCGAGAAAGGAAGCGAGGTGGGGAACCGGGGTTTTTTCTCCACAAACCGAGCTTGCGGCCTCCTTTTCGGCTCGGCGCTTGGCCATTTGTAGCCGGGTTTTGCCCGGTTCGCCCTGTTGGCCAGCCGGACAGGGCGGGCGCGGCCTTCGCCATCGCCGCGCCTCCCGGCATAAAAAAGTGCCAGTCTGCTGGCCAGAGCTTTTCTCCTTCCAATTAAATCGTCTGTTCTCAAAATGAAAAAGGAATCATACGCAACCGGCGAACAGCCGCCCGGTTGCCGGGTCGTAGGCCAGGCCGGTCGGGCCTTCGGCGGGGGCGAGCGGCCAGTTGGCCTCCACTTTCAGCGTTTTCAGATTGGCCCGGGCGATGGCTGCCTTGTCCTCTATGTTGACAAAAAGCAGCCCATTCCCGCGCGAAACGGCCTCCTCGGGCTTCCCATCGAGGGCGATGGTGACCGACGTTGCGCCGGTCGCCGGGTCGATCAACGAGAGGTCGTGGCTCTGGCCGTTGCAGGTGACGATTTTTTTTGTGAAGGGTTATATGCAGATGAAGTCCGGGTTCTTCCCGGCGGCCCAGCGGCCGGTCTCGGCGAGGGTCTTCAGGTCGAACGCGACCACCTCGTTCGTCCGCCCGCAACTGGTGAAGCCCCGGTTTGAGGTCGCCAAAAAGGCGATGCCGTGCACGCCGGGCGTGTTTTTCACCACGCCGAGCGAATCGCCGGTCCGGGCATCGAGGACGTTAACCTGCGAGCCGTGCGAGACGATGAGCCGCCGCCCGTCGGGGTCGAGGTAATCCCAACCACCCGCGCTGGCGATCGGGAAGGCGGCAACTTGTCGAAAACCGGCGCGGCCCGGCCCCGCCGAGCGGCAGGCGGAGAGGGCGAGGAGGAACAGGAGGCAGGCTTTATATTTCATAAAAAGGATGAATGAATGGTCGGATTTCGGCGGGCCGCCATGATTTCCAGCAGCCAAACCAAAGGTTGCGGAATCTGTCGGGCAAAGATTTCTACATTCACCTGTCAATTCTAACCATCGCCGAGCATGAGACACAGTCGCCTTTTCACTGCTGCTTTTTTCCTACTTTTTGCGGTAGCCACCACCTCGTCCGCACAGGACTGCGGTACGACAGAATTCCTTTCCCATCTGAAAAAGACCGGCCAATTGGCCCCCGAATTTCATGCGAAGCAAGGCCCGGGCCAGCCGACCGCCCAGCCGGTTTTGGTGGAAAAAAGATGCGGCCAGAACCCGGTCATCCCTGTCGTGGTCCACGTCTTCCACGTCGGCGAGCCGGTGGGGACTGGGTCGAACATCTCCGACGCGCAGATTGCCGCCGCAATCCAGACCCTCAACGACAAGTGGGCCAACTCCAACGGCCTCGGCGTGCCGCTCGACATCAGCTTCGCACTCGCCCGTCGCGACCCCTCGGGCAACCCGACGACCGGCATCAACCGGATAAATGCCAGTGCGGTGCCGAGCTACGCCACCTTCGGCATCAGCTTTCAAGGCTCGCCCGGCGCACAGGACGTGACACTGAAAGACTTGAGCAAGTGGCCCACCGCCGACTACTACAACATCTGGGTCGTCAACAAAATCAACGGATTCCCGGCGGGCTACGCCTTCTTCCCAAGCTACGGCGGCAACCCCGGGATGTACGACGGCACCATCATCCTCGCCAGTTCGATGGCGGGCGGCAGCGGCGTGATGGCGCACGAGATGGGCCACGCGTTCGAGCTTGCCCACACCTTTCAAGGCTCCGACCCGACCAACTGCCCGCCCGATGTGGACTGCACAACCGACGGCGACGGCGTCTGCGACACGCCTCCCCACAAACAGGCCGACTGCGGCGCCACCAACCCCTGCACCGGCCTCGGAAACTGGGACAACAGCCGTTTCAACTACATGAGCTACTGCAACGGCGACCGCTTCACCCCCGGACAGCGCGTCCGCGTCCGCCACGCCCTCGTGGCCAGCGACCGGCAGCTTTTGGTGAAAAGCAAGGGCCTCATCCCCGTCGACAAGCCGAACGAGCTGGCCCTCGAGGCGATCGCCTACCCGACGCTCGTCACCTGCGGGCCAACCTTCGACCCCGTCCTCACCATCCAAAACTATGGGACGGCCGCCTGCAACTCGTTCGACTACGACATCTACCTCGACGGCGCGCTGTTCGGCAGTTTCACCCAAAACACGGTCTCTATCCCTGCCGGGCAGACGAAAAACGTGCAGCTCGCCACCGTAACCGCCGGTCTCGGGAAGCACGACATCCAGTTCCTCCTGACCGGGATCAACGGCGGCGGCCTCGACCTCTACACCTACGACGACGACATCTGCGGCTTCTTTGAAAGAAAGGGAACGTTCACCGACCTCTGCGACAACCACGAGGACGGAGACCTCGACATCACGATGACCTACCAGGACTCGGCGACCATCCACCACCAGGCCATCCCGCCGGTCTGCCCGACGGAGCAGGGCGCCGCTATGTTCGTCGACGGGACAGCGACCGGGGTCTCGGAGGCGGAGTTCACCTTCGGGCCGATTGATTTGACCGGCATCCAGAAGCCGCTTTTGAGCTTCGACATTTCAAAACAGCACGGTTTCAACTGCGGCGAGTACACCACCCTCACCGTCGAGGCGACGACCGATTGCGGGAAGACGCTGACCAAGCTTTACGAGAAAAACGACGCGCCCACATTCAACTGCGGCGGTCAAAACTGGCCCTTCACCCCCGAGGACTTGAGCACGCTCTACGGCGCAGTGCCGGGCACGGTCTTCGTCCCGGCCGGTTGCGACGAGTGGCGGCGCGAGGCGGTCGACCTGTCGGCTTTCACGGGGCAGACGGTCGTCCTCCGGTTTTTGTTGAAATTCAACACGGCCGGGGCCTCGACGAACGCCGTCTATTTCGACAACTTCTGCCTCAACAAGTGCGTCGCGCCGACCGCGCCATTCTTTTTGAAAACGATGCCCGACACCGTCCACATCTGCTGGGGCGGGAAGCAGGATTTGACCATGGAGACCAATCAGGCGACCGAAGACGACGTCGCCTACCTCTGGCAAGTCTCCGCCAACCCGAACGGCCCGTGGGCGCAGGCATCGACCACGAAGACGGTGACGGCCAACGGCAACCTCATAGGAACACAGCATTTCCGGGGCATTTCGATGAAAAACGGCTGCGCCGACACCATCCAGCTCGTCTTCATCACCCACTCCGACGTGACGGTGACGAGCAGCCCGAAGGACGCGGCCGTCTGTTTCGGAACGACCATCTCGCTTTCCGGCACGGTCGGGGGCGGCCCGCCGACGACGCTCTGGCAATGGCAGTACGCCACCAATTTCAACGGCCCGTGGACCGACATCCCGGGCGCGACGACGATGCCCTACACCTTCCAGCCGCCGGTCGGCGTCGGCTATTACCGCTTCCTCGCAAGCGGCGCGGAGTCGGGCTGCCAGTCGGATTTTTCCATTGACGCTTTTGTGCGGGCCGACGACCCGGTTGAAATCACGACCGAGCCGGTGCCTGTCGTCGAGTGCCGGGGCGGCAACCTGCCGTTCAGCGTGACC
>JBGAWE010000256.1:5242-5977 GCA_044227705.1 Saprospiraceae bacterium | reverse complement strand
GCCAACAACCCGCGCCGCAACTGACCCGATTTGCAGACGCATCTTTTCACCCAGTTTTTTTGAAAAACGCGATGCTTCAAATCCAGTCCGTCGAGCGGCGCAGTATCGAACCCATCTGCTCCGTCGCCGAACCGGAAGGTTTCTGGGCAGAGCGGACGCGCTCGGGGAAAATCATGCGGCGCATCTTGCGGAAGATTGCGGAGGGCGATGAGTCGAGCCTCGGTGCTGTGTTCACGCTTTTGAACCCGGAGGTGGTCGAATTGGTCAGGGCGGAGGCTGGGCAAGCGTGAGGTAAAAATCAGATTTTGGTGATTTTCTCGCAGATTCCGTGTTTCAAAAGCAAGTTGAGAAGTAAATCATCCTCGTAGAGGGTCGCTTTGATGTTTAAAAAATAAACCTCGTGTTCCCCAAGTGTCGAATTCAGGATTTCTAAATAAAGATTCTCATCGCTAATAGAGAGGTTTTCACTTTCAATTATCCTTACGACTTGAGTGAGCACCTTTATATAGGGTTCAGTGAATAGCAGATTGATTTCTAATTCCCATTTAAGATCTCCCAACACTTGCTCCACGCTACCCGAGCGACGTTGAGCGTATTCCCTGAAAGAATGAAAAGCGGTATTCCCGACACGTTCCTTGCCGCGCTTGTAGGTCACCTTTTCCGACAATGCTACCAGTAAATCCAACAGCTTAAAAAACGAGTCCTCAAACTGCTGCTTTCTCAAAACCGAGGTTT
>JBGAWE010000256.1:0-5203 GCA_044227705.1 Saprospiraceae bacterium | reverse complement strand
CACTTTCCGCGTCTCCTCCAATTCCTGAACCTGTGCCTGAAACTCCAATGTTTGCTGACGCAGTGCCTCGGTCTGGATTTTGAGAGCTTCCCGGTTTGTCTCGGCATCCCTCCGTTGTTCCCGGAGGGCTACGAAAAAGAGAATCACGCCTGCCAAAGCCCAAATGGAGCCGACGAGTCCTGAGACGAAGTCTCCTAACTCGCTGAACCTTTGGCTATTGATGGGCAGGCTCAAGTTTGGCCAGCCAGCCTTCCAAGAAAGAAGGAGAATTCCCAAAACGAATAGGCTTATCCCAAAATAGACCATCCAGACGGCCGTCGTCTCGCTCAAAATGACCTTGAATTTCATGAAGTCGAATTTTGGCGATACAAACTTTTTATTTGAGGACAAAGTTCGATTCCAAAACAAAAAATAGACTTTTGTCCAAAATTTTTCGAGCAAACTATGCGCCTCGCCGTCTTCTTCTCCCTCGCCCTTTTCCTCTCATTTTGCAAGCCGACCAGCCGGCCCTTCACCGGCAAAAGCGATGCGCAGCTCCGCCAAATCGCCGACCGACTGGCCCACAAGTACGTCATTTTCGACGGCCACGTCGACCTGCCGTACCGGCTTCGGGTGAAGAACTTCAAACTCGAAAGGGACTACGTCGGCATCCCGCTCGACGACCCGAAAGGCGATTTTGACGTGCGCCGCGCCCGCATCGGGGGGCTTTCCGTGCCGTTCATGTCCATCTACATCCCTTCTGATTTACAGAAAACCGGCCGCGAACAGGCCTATGCCGACTCGCTCATCCGCATGGTCGTTGCCATCGCGGAGGCGAACCCGACGGCCTTCGGGTTGGTCAAAACGAGCGGCGACGTGCTTTCCAATTTCAAAAAGGGCCTGATCTCCTTGCCGATGGGCATGGAGAACGGCTGCCCGATTCTCCGCATCGAGGATGTTGCCCGCTACCACCGCATGGGCATCCGCTACGTCACCCTCACGCACGGCAAGGACAACCTGATCTGCGATTCGAGCTACGACACGGCGCGGACTTGGAACGGCCTCTCGTCCTTCGGCGAGAAAGTGGTCAGGGAGATGAACCGCGTCGGCGTGATGGTCGATGTGAGCCACGTTTCCGATTCGACCTTTTTCGACGTGATGAAACTGACGCGGGTGCCGGTCATCGCCTCGCACTCGTCGAGCCGGAAATTCACGCCCGGCTGGCAGCGAAACATGAACGACGACCAGCTCCGCGCCCTGAAAAAGAACGGCGGCGTCATCTGCATCAACTTCGGCTCCACCTTCCTCGATTCGAAGGTGAAAAAGGCGAACGCTGACAACGAGAAGGCGTGGACAAAACTTTTGGAGGAAAAACACATCACCGACGAGCACTCCGACGAGGCCGAGCGGCTGAAGGAGGAGTTCAAAAAGACCCACCCGAATGTCTACTCCGACGTGAAAAAAGTGGCCGACCACATCGACCACGTGCGCTCCGTCGTCGGCATCGACCATATCGGCCTCGGGTCGGATTTCGACGGCGTGGGCGACTCGCTGCCGACTGGGCTGAAAGACGTCTCGATGTACCCGAACCTGATTTTCGAGCTTTTGAAAAGGGGGTATTCGGAGGAGGACATCGCCAAAATCTGCGAGCGCAACGTGCTGCGCGTATGGCGGGCGGTGGAAAAAGCGGCGGGGAATTGACTCAATTCTGCGAGAACACGCACCGCCGCGAACTCTGCAAGGCCGCCAGTTGCGCGATGAGGCCGAAGTCCCCCGGCCGTTCGGCGAGCGCGTCGACGAGGCAGGTCTCGGCGAGGTCGAGCTTCCCCATTTTCTGGTAGATGATGGAAAGGCTGGCAAGCAGGTTTGGCAGCTCGCCCGGCTCGTGGACGGCGATGGCCTGGTTGAGGCTCTCCAAAGCCTCGGCGAACTGCCCGGAATGGGCGAGCGAGGTGCCCAGTTTTTGCCATGCGCCCGCGTCGTGCTGGTTGAATCGGATGGAGGCGCGGGCGGCGGCCGACCATTTAAGCGTCAATTTTTGCATCAGGTCATCGGTCTTCGGAGGCCCGCGACGGGGCCGCCAGTTCTGCTGTAAGTTTCTGTGGAGGGAGGTTTGATTAAAAGCGACGATGGCTCCACGCACAGATTGTGCCATCCGACCGGCTCTTTCTTGTTGAGCCGGATTTCCCACAAAACTTTTCTGAAAAACACCCCGGACGGGTTAGGCGGTAAGCAGTCGGCAGCGAGCGGCACGAAGACCGCATCCGTGAAATAATTTTGACCGAAACAAACTCGCCAGCTTCCCATGCGCTTTGCTGCCCTCCTGTTCGCCACCCTGATAGCCGCCGGCCGCCTCGAGGCCCAGTTCACGCCGCCGGTCTGCCCGGCCGGGCCGTACCCGCACGCCAACACCTGCGCCAACGCCTGTGTCCACTGCGGCAGCCTCTCGGGCATGACATCGGCGACGGCGATGGTCGGGCAGGGGCAGCTCGTGCCGGGATTTTGCACGATGATCGTTCACTCGATGAAGTACATCTGCTTCATAGCCGGCTCGACCGATCTCTCGCTCAACGTCACCGTCAACTCCTGCTCCCTCGGCAACGGCATCGAGATGGGCATCTACGACAGCCCCGACTGCTCCACCTTCAACCTCGTCTCCAACTGCAACACGCAGATGAACGTCGGCCAGACCTTCCCCTTTTCGACCACCGAGCCGCTCCACCCCGGCTGCCAGTACTACCTGATTTTCGACAACAACGGCCCCGCCGCCTGCTCTTTCACCATCCAAATCACGAGCGGCTCGACGGGTTCGCCCGACCTCGGCGCGCCGCCGCTTCCGGAAGGCCCGGCGCAGTTCTGCCCCGGCGCGGCGCTCACTTACAGCATCCCGCCGCAACCTTTTGCCTGTGATTATGAATGGACGGCCCCGCCCGGCGCGACCATCAACGGCCTCCCCAGCCCGCAGACCATCGACTGGGAAACCGGCACGTCGGTCAGCATCAAGTTCGGAGACCAGCCCGGCAACGTCTGCGTCCGCTCGAAAAACCCCTGCAAGACCAGCCCGTGGAGCTGCCGCGCCGTCACTTTGAAAACCGTCCCGCCGACCCTCCTGCCGCCCGCGCACATCTGTCAGGGGGAGGGCTACGAGTGGCTCGACGGCAACATCTACAGCTCGGCGCAGCTTCTTTCCTACACCTATCAAACCCCGGAAGGCTGCGATTCGGTGGTAAAACGGCCGCTCCAAGTCTCCGTCCCGAAGCTGACGAACCTCGGCCCGCAGTACGTCTGCCAGGGTGAGTGCGTGACCATCGCCGGGCTGACAGCCTGCGCGCAGGGTCTTTACGACACGACGCTCGTCAGCGCGGCGGGCTGCGATTCGGTCGTCCGCTTCGGCGTGGTCGTCATCCCGGTAAAAGCTCAAATCAAGCCAGTCGGCGACACGCTGGATTGCCTCACCTCGCAAATCCTCCTCGACGGCCACGGCTCGATCGGCGACACATGGAAATGGTTCGGCCCCAGCGGCGCAATGCTCGGCTCGGACACGACGCAGGTCGCCATCGCGCCCGGCCCGTTCAAACTGGTTTTGGAGACGACCGCCTTCGGTAAAACCTGTCGCGACACGGCGCAAAGGGTTGTGCATCAATCAGTTAGCCAGCCGGCAGCGTTGCTTTCGGCTTCTCAAATCACCTGTTCAAACCCGCTTTCAACCCTCTCGGCAACCACGAACCCGCCCGACGCGACGAGGCTTTGGCAAGGCCCGAACGGCTTCTCGTCGACCGCGCAAAGCCCGACCGTCGGCCAGCCCGGCCTCTATTTTCTCACGCTGACCGACCCGGCGAACGGCTGCACCGGCCGCGATTCCATCCTCGTTTTGCAAAACACCGCGCCGCCGACCTTCTCCGTGAACTCCGCTCTTTTGACCTGCCTCCAGCCGACGGCGAACCTCGCGGCGAGTTCGACCAACCCGAGTCTGACCTTCCAATGGGTTGAAAACCAGACAGTTGTGGCGACCGGCCCGAGTTTCTCCACCCAAAGCCCGACGAGCCTGACCGTCGTTGCGACCGACCCGGCGAACGGTTGCACGGCCTCGACTCCGACCGAAGTTTCCCAAAACCAGACTGCCCCGACATTCTCGGTCAACTCCGCGACGCTGACCTGTTTTCAGCCGACGGCGAACCTCGCGGCCAGTTCGTCCAACCTGAACTTAAATTTTCAATGGATTGAAAACCAGACAGTTGTGGCGACCGGGTCGAGTTTTTCAACCCAAAACCCGGCCAGCCTGACCGTCGTGGCAACCGACCCGGCCAACGGTTGCACAGCCAGTCAGCCGACCGAGGTTCTTCAAAATCAGACGCCCCCAATCTTCTCTGTCAACAACTTCACCCTCTCCTGTTCGATGCCGACAGCAAGTCTGACAGCGAGTTCATCCAATCCGAATTTGACTTTCCAATGGGTTGAAAATCAAACAGTTGTGGCGACGGGGCCGAGTTTTTCCACCCAATCGGCGGGGAGCTTCGAGGTCGTAGCGACCGACCCGGCGAACGGCTGCACCGCGGCACAAACCGCGACCGTCGCGCCGGGCAACGACGTGCCGCAAATCGCCCTCGCCGCGCCGCCCGACACCCTGACCTGCGTTAAAAACTCGACCCAGTTCGGGGTGAACGCCAGTCCGGCGGGCCTCACGTTTTTTTGGCAGTCGGCCAACGGGCAGGGGATTTCGGGCAGCCCGACCGGCCAAAACCTGACCGTCATCCAGCCGGGGCTGTACACGCTGACGGCAACCCATCCGGCCAGTCAATGCACGGCCTCGCTTTCCGTCCAGGTTTTCGAGAACAAAAAAATCCCTCCCGCAGAGGCCGGGCCGAGCCAGCTTTTGACCTGTTTGGAGTTTCAAAAAGACGCGACGCTCGGCGCGGCAGGCACGAACAACTCGTTGATTTTCAATTGGATAGGCCCCGGCATCTCGCCGTCGAACATGGCCAGCCCACAGCCCGTCGTCGACAAGCCGGGCGACTATTTCCTCACCGTCACCGACCCGGCGAACGGCTGCTCGGCCATCGACTCGACCGTCGTCAACGAGGACAAGGTGCCGCCCGAAATCACCATCGAGCAGCCCGACACGCTCGACTGCTCGCAGCCGCAAATCACCATCCACGGGAGCTGCATCGCTACCCACGGCTTCGTCGACTGGAGCTGGCTGACGAAAAACGGCCTAATCCTCGCC
>JBGAWE010000255.1:2258-6048 GCA_044227705.1 Saprospiraceae bacterium | reverse complement strand
GCAACCGCCGCCGCCGCGCAGAACGTCCCGACGGCCATCCCCTATCAAGCTGTTTTGAGAAACTCGGCGGGCGACATTTTGACCGACAAAACGGTCGATGTCCGCTTTTCCATTCACCAGGGTTCGCCTGGCGGCAACATCGTTTTTCAGGAAAAACACGCTGTTTTCACGGCAAAGCACGGCCTTGTCAACGTCACCATCGGCTTCGGCACGAACGAAATCGGTTCGATGGCGAGCATTGACTGGCCCACCGGTCCTTTCTTTTTGGAAGTCCTCCTCGACGACGGCTCCGGCTTCAAATCGCTCGGCACGACGCAGTTTTTGAGCGTGCCCTACGCCCTCGTCGCCCAGCGAGTGATCGACATTCAGAAAGACACGGTCGTCGTCATACAGCCGCCGGGCGGCCCCGTCAAAAAGATTCAGGACGACGACGACAACACGACCATCGAGGCCGAGAAATACCCCAACGAAAACATCCTCCGCTTCACCGTCGACGGCCTCGAACGGTGGGAGATGCAGGGCAACCAGCTCCGGCAAGTCAACAGCGGGAAGTCCATCTTCATCGGCGACGAGGCGGGCGCCCAACAGATCATGGACCAAGACCGGTTCAACACCTTTGTCGGTTATCAAGCTGGAAAGTCGAACACGACCGGCACCTACAACACCGTCATCGGCGCCGAGGCGGGCAACAACAACGACATGAGCGGTGCCTGCAACACCTTCATCGGCGCGGGCGCGGGCGCGGTGACGGACGTGGGCTACGTCAACACCTTCGTCGGCGAGGGCGCCGGGTACGGAAACAAGTCGGGCGCCGCGAACACCTACATTGGCCAGCTGGCCGGTTTTGCGGGCGACAATGCGGCCTACAACACTTTCCTCGGCCGCGCGGCTGGCAAGAACGCCGTCCACGCTCAGCACTGCGTCTACATCGGCCGGGCAGCCGGGCAGAACAACTCCGACGGGAAGTACAACATCTATATCGGCGAGTCTGCCGGTTTCAATGAACTTGCGGGCGACCGGACGCTCATCATCGAGACCGACACCGGACAGGCGGCGCCGCTCGTCTGGGGCGACTTCGCCAGCCGCCACGTCGGCATCAACCGAAAAGCCCTGACCAATGCTTTCGAGGTGAACGGCGACGCATCGAAAGCCTCGCCCGGCTCGTGGCTCGGCAATTCCGACCGGCGGCTGAAGACCGCCATCGAGCCGCTCGACCCGGCGGAGGCTTTGAAAAAAATGCTCTCGCTGCGCGGCGTTTCTTTTGAATGGAACGACCAGCAAACGGGAAACATCCGCCCGACCGGTCGGCAGATGGGCTTCATCGCGCAGGAAATGCAGCCGGTCTTCCCCGAGCTCGTCAAACCGGACGCGGCGGGCTTCCTCCAAACGAGCTACGGCACCTTCGACCCGCTGACCGTCGAGGCGATGCGGGCAGTTGTCGGGCGGCTGGAAAAACTGGAGGCCGAAAATGTCGAGTTGAAAAAACAGGCGGCCGACATCGAGAAGATGAAGGCCGATATCGAGGCCCTTAAAGCCGCCAAAAATTGACCCACTGTAGGGGCGCAATATTTTGCGTCCCTACATGAGGAGGCGGCTGACCAATTCCCTCACCAATCCCTCCTCCGGTTGCGAGCTGTCCACGCCTTTTGATTTGAGGTCGTATTCCTGCAAAAGCGCGATGGCCTGCGCGGCCTTTGCAACGGGGAAATTCTTCGCCGCCACCCGGTAGTCTTTCAAAAAGAAGGCCGAGCGCAGTTCGAGTGCCTCCAAAAGCTCGCCCTCCGGCCGGTTGCCGAGCTGGCCGAGCAGCCATATTTTCGAGAAAAAACCATAAAGGCTGGAGACGGTCACCACGAGCGGCTGCTTGCGCGGGTTGGCCGCGAAGTGGTTGGCGATGCGCGTGGCCTGCACGACGTTGCGCTCGCCGAGGGCCTTTTGCAGCTCGAAAATGTTGTACTCTTTTGAAATCCCGATGAACTGCTCGATGTGCGCCGCCGTCACGCCCGAGTTGGGCGGCAGGTTGAGGGCGAGCTTCTGGCACTCGTTGGCAATCTTCGACAGGTCGTTGCCGAGGTGCTGGGCGACGAGGGCGGCCGTCGTCAAGTCGATCCGCAGTTTTTTCGAGGAGACGTAGCCGACCACGAAATCGGGCAGCTGGTTGTCGTACAGTTTCTTCGACTCGAACAGCAAGGCCCCGCCCGCCTTCAGGCTTTTGGCAAACCGCTGCCGCTCGTCGAGCTTCTTTCCTCGGTGGCAAACCACGAGAACGGTCGTCGGCGACGGCTTTTCGACGTAACCGGCGAGGTCGTTCAGCCCCTTCATGTCCTGCGCCTCGCGGAGGATGACCACCTGCCGCTCGGCCATCATCGGGTAGCGGCGGGCGGTGTCGGCGACGGCCTGCGCGTCGGCGTCCTTTCCGTAGAAGATGGTCTGGTTGAATCCCTTTTCGGCCTCCGTCAGGGCGTTCTCCTCAATCGCCGCCTCGAGCTGGTCGATGAAATAGCCTTCCTCGCCGTGCAGCACGACGACTGGCGGGAATTTTTTGGAGCGGAATTGCTTGAGGAGGTCGTCGAAAGTCATGGTTGAAAATTGGAGTTGCTATCAGGTATTCAACAAGTCGGCCTGCCACTGTGGCATCCAAAAAAGAACAAAACCACAAGGAACTCGGCCAGAATTGGAAGCAATGCTCCGAAAATCAGCCCGAACCCAAACCTCGGCCGGCTTTTCACGATGAGGGCAATGCCAGTAAGTGCTGCGAAAAACAAAAACCAGCAGTAAGAAAGCTCGACGTCCATCCCGATGGTATAAGACCCGCCAGCCGCGCCGACCGCAAAGGCAAGCCAGAATTTCGCCCAGTTCGGCAGTCTGTCGAGCTTTTCCATGTCAAATCTGGTTTCGTTCAAAACTTCCAGTCCGGCATAAACTTCAAAAACACCTTTGTCAGGTTCTCCGCGTCGGAGATCCCCCGGTGGTGCGTCCCGGTGAAGTCGAATCCCTCGCGCTCGACCGCCCGGCGCAGGCCGATGGGCGTGCGGAGGCGGTACATCTTCATGTAGTGGTCTTTGAGGTTGGCGTGCGCGGCCGTCCAACCGGCGTCGAGGCCGTGAAGGGCGCAGTTGTCGGCCAGCGTCCGGCGGTCGAAGCCGCCCCACGAGCAGAGGAGGTGCTCCTCGTCACCAATTTTCGCCCATTCGAGGAACTCCTCGACGACCTCCGGGAAGGGCCGCGCCCGGTTGACGTCGACCTGCTGGATGCTCGTCAGTTGGCGGCAGAAATCGGAGAGCGTCGGGTTGAGGACGGGCCGCACGAACCGCGCGAACTTCCCCCGCACCTCCCCGAACTGGTTGACGCGGAACGCGCCCAGCTCGATGACCTCCGAGCGAGGGTCGGGCGGCGGCGCCTTCCAGCAGGTGGCTTCGATGTCGAGGATGATGTAGTTCAACTTTTCGGGCTTAAAAATCTGGTTTCATTTCCGCCGGAAGGCCATCGTCTTCGACCAGGCCGGGTGAAAAAGCGTCGGGGCAAAACCCTCGACCGCCACCTCGAACCGCTCGGCCAAGACATTGCCGAAAGGCGCGAGATAGTGCGGCCGCTCGCAGTTGTCGACCGCCAGCCAGCCGCCCGGCCGAACCTTTTCGAGGCTTTCGGCGATGCACGACGGCCGCGCCCGCCCGTCCACCAGCACGAGGTCGAAATGCCTGTCGGGGTAGCGGCGGATGGCCTGGGCGTAGTTTTTAAAAGAGAATTGACGGAAATTCGGGTCCGTCGAGGCGAAACCCGCCGGGTCTCG
>JBGAWE010000255.1:0-2242 GCA_044227705.1 Saprospiraceae bacterium | reverse complement strand
GAGGCGAAACCCACCGGGTCTCGCGGGTCGAGTATCCTCCCGGCAACGGGCTTTTCCGGCTCGGCGAGCTGCCCGTCCCAATTTTGAAAACCCCGTCGGGCGACCTCCTTTTTCAAAATCTCCATCCACGCCGCGTCATGCTCGACGGTTGCGACGAGGCCGGCCGGTCCCACCTTTTTCAAAAAGTACAAAGTGGACCCCCCGCCGCCAAACTCGAAGATCCGGCTGCCCGGTCCCAGTTTTTCCTCAAAAAAACGAAAAGTCGCCATCGAGACCCACGGCAGTTCCTCGCTGACTGAGGTCCGGCCAGCTTCCAAAAGCCGCCGCCATTCGGGCAGGTCGCGCCGCGCCGCCGGGAGGCCGTAGCCGTGCCGGATTGCGTTGAAAAAATAGCCGGGAAGGGTCTTCTGCCAGTTCATTTCGTCAAAAATCGAGGCGGCGAAAGTAATTGGCCGGGCCGCTTTTGACCTTCGCCCGCCAATCACCCAACCACCCAAAAAATGGGCATCGTCCAGCGGCAGGGCCTCAAGTTCTCCCTCGTCAACTTCGCCGGGCTGGCCGTCAGCCTCGTGGCGACGATCTGGCTCTACCCGCGCGTGCAGGCCGAGTACGGGCTGGTCGGGTTCCTCACGACCGCATCGCTGCTCACGCTGCCGCTCGCCACGCTCGGCGTGAACCAGCTCAGCATCCGCTTTTTCCCCCGTTTCGAGGAGAAATCGCGGCAGCACAACGGTTTTTTGCTGCTCCTCGTCGGCTGGGTCGCGATGGGCTGCGCGACGGTCGCGGTGGCCGCCGCGCTGTTCAAGCCGTTGATTTCCAGTGTGTTGCAAGGTCGCGAGGCGATGCTTCGCGACCATTTCTGGTGGCTCCTCCCGCTGGTCGTGCTGCAGGCGTTCGCCGTCGTGCTGGCGCAGTACACGATGAACTTCGGCCGCGCCGCCGTCCCCAGCCTGTTCACCGATTTTCTCATAAAAATCTCCGTCCCGATCGGCTTGCTCGGCGTGTGGCGCGGCTGGTGGCCCATCGAGGCCGCGCTCGCTGGGCTGATTTTGAACTACGCGGCGGCCATCCTCGGCCTGGTTTTTTACCTGAAATCCATCGGCGAGTTCCACACCGACCGCGCCTTCCTCCGCCCGAGCCGCGAACTGCTGCGCGAGGTGGCCTCGTTCGCGGGCTTCGGCGTGGCGCTCAACGTGGCAATGTTCCTCGTCACCCGCCTCGATTTGCTCATGGTGACGTGGCTGATGAGCCTCCAAAAAGGCGGCGTCTACACCATCGCCGCCTACATCGCCAGCGTGATGGACGTGCCGGGCCGGGCGGTCATCACGGTCGCCATGCCGCTCATATCAAGATACTGGAACGACAACAAGCGGTTGGAAATCAACAGCTTGTACCAAAAATCGAGCATCAACCTGCTCATCGTCGGCACGGCCATCTACGGCGCGACGCTCGTCTCGCTCTCCTCGCTGCTGCGGCTGATGCCCAACTCCGAGCAGATGCTCGCCGGGCAGGCGGTCGTCGTAGTGCTCGGCGCGGCGAAGCTCTTCGATCTCGCCACCGGGCTGAACGGCTACATACTTCTCCTCTCGAAAAAGCACTGGTCGTTCTTCTGGTCGGTCGGTGCGCTGGCCTTCGCGGGCGTCGCGCTGAACCTCTGGCTCATCCCGCGCCTCGGCCTGACGGGTGCCGCGCTCGCCACGATGGGCGGCGTGATGGCCTACAACACGGCCAACTCCGTGCTCGTCTGGCGGCGGTTCGGGATGCAGCCCTTTTCGAAAAACACGCTCCTCGCGCTCGCTTTTGGGCTGGCGGCCGGGCTGGTGGCATGGCTGCTTCCGGCTTCAAACCTGTTGATTGTCAATGTCTTGTGGAAATCGGGCAGCTTCCTCGGGCTGTTTTTGACGGCCGTCCTCTGGGCGAGCCTCTCGCCCGACCTGAATGATTTTTGCAAGAAGCTGCGGGCCGGAAAACTCTGGTGAGCAACGTCAACCCTTTGCCCGGAAACCTGTTCGCGCTCCCAAGTTTTTCACCAAAAAGAAGGTCTATGAAAAGGACAGAATGGTTCTCCCGCGAGTTCCCGCCCATCGCCGACAACGGCCGTCTGCCGACCATCGTCGAGCGGCTCGACGGGACGGCGGCGCGGCTTTTTTCCAAGACCAAAAACCTCGAAGCCGACCTGACCGCTCACCCCGAGGGCAAGTGGAGCATCAAAAAAGAGGTCGGCCACCTGCTCGACCTCGAG
>JBGAWE010000254.1:0-6138 GCA_044227705.1 Saprospiraceae bacterium | reverse complement strand
TCGTTGTTCGGTGTGGCCGCGTCGAATTGGAGGGCGTTGCCCGCGCAGTTGGCCGTCGGGTCGATGATGGTCACGACGGGCGGTGCGGCCACGCCGACGTTTTTGGTGATGACCGACGTGCAGCCGCTCGCGCTCGTGATGGTGAGCGAGACTGCGTAGTTGCCCGCTGACGAGAAGGTGTGCGACGGGTTTTTCATTGTCGAGACATTGGCCGCGCCGCTCGCCGGGTCGCCAAAATCCCATGCCCAGCCGATTATGCTCGTCACCGGGATGAAAGTCGAGAGGTCGGTGAACGCGATGGGGCCGCCAGCGCACGGGCTTCCGAAGGCGAAGTCAGCCGCCGCGTCGATTTGGTCGGGGTGCCAGTTGAAGCAGGTCGCGCCATTGGAGAAGCTTGCGACAAGGAAGTTTTTCACGAAACCAGCCACCGGGAAGGTGTGCGTCGGGCTGAAAACCGCCGAGGTCGCGCCGTCGCCGAAATACCAAATCGCGCTGCCTGGGATGTAGCCGGGGCCGAGGTTCGGGACGTATTGGCGCGTGTTGCAGGCAGCAGTCGGCAGGGTGGTGAAATCCACGTCGGGGCAGGGTGCGCCACCGCTGGGAGGGCCACCTCCTCCGCCGCTTCCGCAGTCGCCGATGTTGACGGAATTGGAGGTGGAAGAGCAGCCGTTTTTGGCCGTCGCCACGACTTGGTAGAGGCCAATTGCCGTCGCCGTGAATTGGTCGGTCACCGCGCCAGGGATGGGCGAACCGTCTTTAAACCATTGATAATCAAGGCCTTCGTCGGTGTTCGTCGCATAAAGGCTGACCGAGTTCAGCCCAGCGGCGGGGCAGATGATTTCCAAATCGGGAGTCGAGATGTTGACGTTCGGCAGCGGCTTCTCGGCGATGAAAAAGGTCGAGTCGCCCCGGCAGCCGTTCGCGTCGACGACCTCGATTTCATAGTGGCCGCCGGTGATGCTCGGCGCGGCGAGGGTCGAGACGACCGTTCCGTTTTCGCTTTTCCATGAATATTGGACGAAAGGCTGGCTGACCGAGACCGCCACCGTCGCGCCGCCCGCGCAGACCGAATCGGGCGCAACGGCCACCGGCTCGGGCAACGCGTTGACGTGAACCGGGAAACTGCCCGACTTGCCGCACGCGACAACCGAGACCGAGTGGTCGCCGGGTTTGTACCAGAAGATTTTGGCGGCCGTCGTGCCTTGCCCGTCGGTCACGGCCCCGGCATCGGTGGGGCTGATAAGCCATTGATAGTCAATGTTTTGAAAGACGGTGGCCGAGTAGCTGCCCTCCGTTTGGGCGCAAACCACTGCGTCGCCGGAGACCGTCGGCGCGGGCAGTTTGTCGGCGAAGAATGCGATGGCGGGCGACTCGCAGCCGAGCGCATCGGCGGTTTTTTGCGAGGCGAAGGCCTCGTATGCCCCGTTCGCCGCCCAATTGACGACGGCCTTTTCGCCCTGCTGGCTGGCGGGCGAGCCGTTTGTGAACTGCCAGACGATGTTGTTCCCCGCCGTCGCGCCGGTCGCCGAGTAGGTGTACGGCTGGCCGGGGCAGATTTCGTCCTCGCCCAAAATGCCGGTCGGGGAGGGCGGCAGCGGTTTCACATTGAGGGTCAGGTCGTAGTCGTCGGTGCAGGTTTTCGTCGGGTCGGCCGGTTTTGTTTTCATCAAAAACTGGCCAGCGCCGAAGCTCATCGGGATGATGGGCGCCGACTGGTTGGCGACGCTGAAAACCGAGGCTTGTTGCTGGTCGAAAATTTCCCAATCGACCGGGATCGGTGCCGCGCCGGGGACGGTCGCCGCCAAAAAATTGCCCTGCCCGCCGTCGCAGATTTGGAGCGGGCCGCTGGCCGAGTATTGCGGCAAAATCTTCACGGCAATCTGGTCGGAGCCGCCGCAGCCGAGGTAGCAATTGTCGTAACTCACTGACAGATAATGGATTAGCGAGAGATTGGGCTGCGCCGTCCATTGGATTTTCACCTTGTTCGTCCCCTGTCCCTCTTTGATGAAACCGCCGCTGGCGAGCGTCCACGCGAAGTTTGCGCCGCCGAACGGGGCGATTTCGTAGACCTCCTCGGCCTGAAAACAGACGCGCTGGTCGCCCTTTATCGTCGCGTCGTCGGAGATGATGGGGATTTCAAAAACGGCCGGAATCGGGCAGAGCGCGGGGGTGCAGGACAGCCCGGTGAGGCTGATTTGCCCGACCTCGCCGCCAGTCCATTGGATGGTGATGCTCTGGTCGGCCGGGCCGCCGCCGCTCAAGACGGTGCCTTCGGAAGAGACATTCCACTGGAAATTGCCACAGTTTGCGGGCGTCGAGTACGTCACCTCCGTGCCTTTGCAAACGGTGCCGATGCAGTCGAGCGTCGGGCCGGTGCCGGGGACGACGTAGATTTCCAAAAGGGCTGTGTCGGCGCACCAACAGCTTGTCCGGGCAATGAGCCGCACGAAATAGGTGCCCGCCACCGCGTAGCTGTGCTGCGGCTTGTCGGCGTGGCTTTTTTGGGTGAAGTCGCCAAAGTCCCATTCAACGGAGGCCGAGTTGAGGCTCTTGTTTTCAAAGAAAATCGTCTGGTCCTCGCAGACGACGACCGTGTTGTTCGGCGGCTGCGGCTTTGGGTTGGTGCCGATGATGGCCTTCGGCGCGTCGGTAACAGTGACGCAGAGCGAGAGCGAGTCGGGACAGCCCGAACCGCCTGTCAGACCGGTTTTTACGACGACTGAGCCGCCGCCCGCCGTCCCCCAGGTGACGGTCGCCGACAGCTGGTTGGAGGCGATTTGGTAGGAATTTGCCCCCGAAATCGCCCAAGTCAAAGGATTTGTGGCCGAGCCGGACGAGTCTTTTTGCACCGTGTAGGTCACGGTCTGGCCGGGGCAGACCTTTTCGCAGAGGCCGCCGACGGGCGGCGAGGTCGGGTCGTTGCAGGGGTTTGGGTTGGAGGAGGTTAGGCTTTTCAGGCCCGTGCTTTTCGGTACGCAAAAGGTGCCGGTCGAGGCGCAGCCCTGGCAGTTCGTGATGACAACCGTGTAGCAGCCAGGAACGATGACGAGGAGATTCTGGGCTGTCGAGGTAAAGTTGTTCGGCCCCGTCCACTGAAAAGTCAGTGGACAGTTTGGCGTCGAGACGGCCGCGACGGCTACGCCGCCGGGGCTGCTTCCGCAAATCGGGGTAATCGTGCCGGTGGCGGGCGGCGCGTTGTTGGTCACCTGGATTGGGAACTCGGTCTGGACGGTGTTTCCGTTAGCGTCGACCACCGTGAGGACGAGCAGCAGGGTGAAAGGCGGAATCTGCGGGAGGTTGTCGATGCAGAGGGTGTAGGTCGGGCCGTTGCCGCCGATGGTGCCAATGCTCGTCTTCCAGATGTAGGTGTACGGCGCGGTCCCGCCGACGACGGAGGCCTGGTAGGTGCCGCAAGGCTGGAAGCACAAGTCCAGTTCGGTTGGACCGAGGATGACCACGTCGAGGTTCTGCGCGGCGAGTTTTTGGCCGAAAAAGAGGGCGGCTGCCACGACAAGCCAAGCTGTGAGGAATTTCTTCATGACGGCAAAAAGGATGGTGGATGGTTGTGAATCAGTCTTGGATTAGGATTTCGGGGTTTTCGGCAAGAGGTCTTAAAGGGCGGTTTCGCTGCCCATCGGCGGCTGTGTAAAGGACAGAGGAATTCAAGAATTCCCCGACAAAAAAAGCCCATCGCGCTGCCGCGGGGCTTTTTGGCCTGAAGATCCAGTTTCGGGCCTTTTCTTGTCGCCCGTTGCCGCGTCCTGCCCTTTTCATCCGCTTGCGGTCGAGACCTCGATCTCCATACCGTCAAACCCCAGCCGAACGCCTGGCGGCAAACCAGACTCGACCTCCGAGTGCAGCCCCATTTGGTGCGAGATGTGGACGAGAACAGCCCGCTCCGGCCGGATTTTTTCAATCAAAGCAAGTGCCTCGGCGAGGTTGAGATGGGCATGATGAAAGCTGTGGTGGAGCGCGTTCAGCACGAGTGTTTTCAGTCCCCGCAATTTTTCGAAAGACTCCTCCGGCAAGGTTTTGCAATCAGTCACATAGGCCAAATCGCCGATGCGGAAGCCAAGGATGGGCAGCCGCCCGTGCATCACCTCGAAGGCCTCGATTTTTACTCCGTCAAAATCTAGGATGGATCCGCTTTCCATCTCAACCAGATCGAGCTGTGGCAGGCCGGGGATTTTCGGGCCGAAAACGTAGTCGAACCGCCGGGCAATCTCCCCAGCGACGCGCGGCTGGGCGAAGACGCGCATCGCCCGCCCGCTCGAAAAGTTGAACGGCCGCAAGTCGTCGAAGCCGAGGCAGTGGTCGACGTGCTCGTGGGTGATGAGGACGGCCTCGAGCGAGGAGACACCGGCGCGGAGCATTTGCTGCCGCAAATCCGGCCCCGCGTCGATCAGGATGTTCTTTCCCGAAAAGGAAAGGAGGGCCGACTGCCGGAGCCGCTTGTCGCGCCCTTCCGTCGAGCGGCAGACCGCGCACTCACAGCCGATGACTGGGACGCCCTGCGAGGTGCCGGTGCCGAGGAGGGTCAGTTTCACAGGGATTGGGGATTTGGGATGGAGGATTCGGGCGCGGTTTCGGTCTCGTTTTCCGGCTCGGCCTCTGCCTGATTTTGGGCGGACTTCCAAGTTTTCAGGGCGCGTCGGAGGGTGTCGCGGCCCTTTTCAGAAAGGCGGTCGGCGGGCGGATCGAGCTGGAAAAGGATGTCGAAAAGCGCGTTCACCCTTCCGTCGGTGTCGAAGAATCGGTTGACGACGACCACCTTTCTTTCCTCGACGAGGCAGTGGCCGCTCTGGAAACTGCCCTTTTCGTAGCGCACCTCGTAGCCGATTTCCTCGAAGACCTCTTCGAGCTTTTTGAGGGTGGTCGTGGTTGGTTTGAGCATGGGAAATGATGGATTTCGGGGGCGAATATCGAACGCGGTGGACGGCAGTCGGGTAGTTTTGCACTCAAACCATGCTTATTATGAAAAGTACAGCCGCCTCCCTCCTGTTCGCGCTGGCTGCTTCTTACCTCGCCGCCCAACCGTTCACCCAGCCGGTTTTTCAAATCGAGAAGACCGAACTGACCTACGGCACCGCCACCAACTTCGCCGGAAAGCCAGTCGAGTTGAAGCTCGATCTCGCCTATCCGACCGACGACGACCCGCCCGCCTGTGGTCGTCCGCTTTTCATCGCCGTCCACGGCGGCGCCTTTCTCGCGGGAACCCGGAAAGACCCCGTCGAGCAGTTCTGGCTAGACGACTTTGCGAAGCGGGGCTACGTCGCCGCCAGCATCGAGTACCGGCTGGGGATGTTCGAGACCAGCAGCTCGTGGCATTGCAACGTCTCGCTCCTCGGCGTCAATTGGGACTGCCTAAACGTCGCCGACACCAGCGAGTGGTTTCGCGCCCACATGCGCGCGGTGCAGGACGTGCGCGGCGCCATCCGACACCTCGTGAACAACAAATCGACGTGGAAAATCGACCCGCAAAACGTCTTCCTCGCGGGCGAGAGCGCGGGCGGCATCACGGTCTTGGGCGTGGCCTTCATGGGCGAACCGACCGAAAAACCGGCTGACTGTGGGCAACTCGCACCCGTCGCCGCGCCGAACTTGATCTATGAAAACCAGTGCGTCCAAGCGGCTGGCTGGGCCTCGAACGTCGCCTCGATGGATCTCTCTCGCCCCGACCTTGGTGCCCTTGACGGGCCGCTAAACCAACCAGCCGCCGAGCAGTACCGCATTCAGGGCGTGGCCAATTTCTTTGGTGCGATGCTCAAAAATTGGCTCGCCGAAGCCCAGCCCGGCCCGCTGCCCGCGCTCTACATGTTCCACCAGCCGAACGACCTCGTCGTTTCTAAAGACCACCGGCCTGTTCTGCAAGACTACTCTTACCAGTTGACCCAGTGGCCAGCCAACTGCGCGTGGCTCCTCAACCGCCCGTGGCTCCTCGGTTCGCAGGCAATCGCCGACACCATTGCGGCGCGGGCAGCCCTCGGTTTGCCGGTGCCCGAGACGAAACTGGTCATCACCAACAACTATGCCCCCGCCTGGGAGCAAATCTCCGACCCCTCGAAAGGCGGGCATCAAATCGACAACGACGCCTTGCGGACGGGAGAAATCATCGATTTCTTCGCCTCGAAAATCGGG
>JBGAWE010000253.1:0-6721 GCA_044227705.1 Saprospiraceae bacterium | reverse complement strand
GACGGCCAACGTCCGCCGCAGTATCCGCGAAGTAGAGGAGACCTTGATGCTCTCGCTGGGGCTGGTCATGCTCGTGATTTTGTTCTTTTTCCGCAATTGGCGCATTGCCGTGCGGCCACTGATTGACATCCCGATTTCGCTCATCGCCACCTTTTTCATCATGTACGCCGCCGGGTTCAGCATCAACATTTTGACGCTGTTGAGCATCGTGCTCGCCACGGGTTTGGTCGTGGACGACGGCATTGTCGTGACCGAAAACATTTTCCGAAAATTGGAAAGCGGTATGCCCATCCGCCAAGCCGCCCGCGAGGGCAGCCGCGAGATTTTCTTCGCCGTCATATCCACTTCGGCGACGCTGGCGGTCGTGTTTTTGCCCATCGTGTTTTTGGAAGGGTTTGTGGGCAGTTTGTTCCGCGAATTTGGCGTGGTCGTGGCGGGCGCAGTGCTGGTCAGCGCGTTCGTTTCCCTGACGATTACCCCCGTTTTGAACGTCGTTTTGAACCGAAAAGACAGTGGCCACGGCAAATTTTACGAGCGCACCGAACCCTTTTTCCGAGGCATGGAAAACGGCTACCGCCGGATTTTGGAAAAATTCCTTGCCGTGCGCTGGGTCGCTTGGGCCATCGTATTGGCCTGCGTCGGCGGCATTTATTTTTGGATGAACACCCTGCAAACCGAGCTCGCCCCGCTCGAAGACAAAAGCAGCCTCCGGTTTCAGGTCAACGGCCCCGAGGGAGCGAGCTTCGGCTACATGGCCGCGGTCGGCGAGCAGCTGTCGAACTACCTGTACGACTCCATCCCCGAGCGCGACTTCGCCTTCGCCGCCATGCCCGGTTTCAACGGCACGGGGCTGAACAACGGCTTCGCCCGCGTTATGCTCGTGCCGCCGGATCAGCGAACACGCAGCCAAAACGACATCGCCAAAAGCATGGACAGGGTGCTGCCGCGCTTCAACCAAGCCCGCATTTTCCCGATTCAGGAACAGACGATTTCCGTCGGCCTTGCCTCGCGCGGCGCGCTGCCCGTGCAGTTCATTTTGCAAAACCTGGATTTTGAAAAACTGCAAACCGCCATCCCCAAATTTCTGGACGTCGCCCGAAAGGACAAGACGTTCAAAAACGTGGACGTGAACCTGAAATTCAACAAACCCGAACTCCAAATGACCATCGACCGCACCAAAGCCAAAGACCTCGACCTGACCACGAGCGACGTGGCCGACGTGGTGCAAAGCGCGTTCAGCGGTCGCCGATTGGCCTATTTCCTGCGAAACGGCAAGCAGTACCAGGTCATTTCGCAGGTCAAATACCGCGACCGCCAAACGCCGAAGGACATTTCCAACCTCTATGTCCGCAACGCGCGCGGGGAAAACATCCCGCTCACGGCGGTCGTCAAGTTGGCGGAAAGCTCCAATCCGCCCTCGCTTTTCCATTACAACCGCTACAAATCGGCCACCATCTCGGCCTCGCTCGCCGACGGCAAAACCATCGGCGACGGCGTGGCGGCCATGCAGGGCATTGCCGATTCGCTGCTCGACGAGACGTTTCACACCTCGCTCTCCGGCCCCTCGCGCGACTTTGCCGAAAGCAGCAGCAACACGTCGTTCGCGTTCCTGCTCGCGCTGGTGCTGATTTACCTCGTGCTGGCCATGCAGTTTGAGAGTTTCCGCGACCCGTTCATCATCATGTTGACGGTGCCGCTCGCGCTGGCTGGCGCGTTGTTGAGCCTTTGGGCGTTCGGCCAAACCATCAATATTTTTTCCCAAATCGGGATGATCATGCTCATCGGTCTGGTGACAAAAAACGGCATCCTCATCGTCGAGTTCGCCAACCAAAAACGGGAAAAAGGCATCGAAAAACGCCGCGCCGTGCTCGAATCCGCGCAGCAACGCCTGAGGCCAATCTTGATGACGAGCCTCGCCACCGCGCTGGGTGCGCTGCCGATTGCGTTGAGCTTGGGCGCGGCCGCGACGAGCCGCAGTCCGCTGGGCATCGTGATTGTGGGCGGGCTGCTGTTCAGTTTGGTGCTGACGTTGTTCGTGATTCCGGCGGTCTACACATACATCAGCGGGAAGCACGCAGCGGAAGAATCACCCGAAACCTCAAACGAACTCGACGCATGAAAAACCTGACGCTCCTCCTCTTCCTTGTCGCCCAAGCCTCCGCGCAAAAACTGACCCTGCCGGATGCCATCGCCATCGCCCTCCAAAAAAACTTCGCCATCCAAATCGCCCAAAACGACGCGGAAATAAGCCGAATAAACAACCACCTCGGCATCGCGGGCGGCCTGCCCAGCGTCACCGCCGCCGCCAGCGACCAGCAAAACGCCTCGAACATCAATCAAAAATTCAGCAACGGCACCGAAATCGCACCGACGGCGCGCGGCGGTCAACACCCTGAACGCCAATGTCACCGGCACGATGATGCTCTACGACGGCCACCGCGTCCGGGCGACCAAATCAGCGGCTCGGCGAACGCCAAAAACAAAGCGAACTGCTCTTGGCCGCCCAAATCCAAAACACCGTGGCCGGGGTCGAAGCCCGCTATTTCGGGGTCGTTCGACAGCAGCGGTACATCGAGACGTTGCAGGAAAGCGTTCGATTGAGCGACAAACAGCTCGAAATCGTCCGGGCAAAACAGGCCGTCGGCTTGGCCAACGATGCTGATGTTTTTCAATCGGAG
This sequence comes from Saprospiraceae bacterium, assembly GCA_044227705.1. Taxonomy (GTDB): domain Bacteria; phylum Bacteroidota; class Bacteroidia; order Chitinophagales; family Saprospiraceae; genus JANOQP01. The sequence goes on along the minus strand of JBGAWE010000253.1, from coordinate 4,043 downwards.
ATTGATTTGAACACGCGGAAACAAGCCCTGCAAGCGCAACAACTGGCGTTGGCGCAGGCCAAAACGGATTTGCTGATTTTGCTCGACGTGTCGCCCGATTCGGCCATCGTCGTCGCGGATTCGATTGTTTTGGAGAAAAACATCCAGCTCGCAACCGTCCTCGCCGGGCTTCGACAAAACCCAGAAATCACCGCGCTCGACCAGCAAATCAACATCCAGGCCTTGCTCGAAAAAGAAACCGCCGCGCTACGCTCGCCCACCGTCCGCGCCAACGCCGGGCTGGTTTACGGCCGCACCCAAGCCAACGGCGGCCAGTTTTTGCTCAACCAGAGCTACGGGCCGTTCGGGAACGTGGGCGTTTCGGTGCCGATTTACAGCGGCGGCGTGTTCGGGCGGCAAGAGCAAGTGGCCAAAATCGCCACACGGAACGCCCAATTGCAAAAAGAAAACGCCCTGCTCGACGCACAGGCCAACGCCCTGAAGACCTTCCAAGCCTACGCCAGCAGTTTGCAACAACTCGAAACGCAGCAAGGCACGGTTCAACTTTCCGCTAAACTGGTCGCCCTATCGTTGCAGCGATTTCAGTTGGCGGCCGCCACCATCGTCGAGTTGCGCGAGGCGCAAAAGAGTTTCGAGGAGGCCAGCTTCCGATTGGTGGACCTCAGTTTTTCGGCAAAAATGGCAGAGATTGAGCTGAAACGGCTGGGCGGGACGCTTGGGTTTTAGGCGGTCGCGTAGGATTTTTCAGCTAAAAAAGGCGTGGCGGTTGCTTTGTATTACGTGATTTTCATGGCCTTTCTTTTTTATCGTGGCTTCTAATAGTGCCTCGAGAATTGTAGCAAGCCTTTCTGTTCAACACTTTCGACGCGCCACCAACCATTCAATGGGCGTTCCGAGTGACGAAATCGTTGGGAATGGCCAAGCCATAAACATGGTAGCCGATTTCCAGCATTCCGTAAACTCGTAGCTGGAACGCCCAAAACGCCCCAATCACTTCGTCGACTCCCCCGTGAAGTAGTCCTCCCGATTTTTGAAAAGGACGTTGAACGTCGTCATCGACCCATAGCAGCGCGTGATGTACTGCTGCAAGTTGACCTTCTCCTCGTCGGAGAGCTTCGGGTGCGCGTTGATTTGCTGTTCGAGGACGCGCAGCCGGTCGCGCATCATCACGATTTTGTGGAAGAAGGTGTCAATCGGCACCTCCTTCGGCTGGACGGACGAGTCGCCGGGCTTGAGAATCATCTGCCCGTCCTTCCACTTGTCGCCGAGCGGCACGACTTCCTGCACGGCGTTGAAGGTTTTCAGTATTCTCGCCAACGATTTTTCCGCCTCCGTGAAAGTGATGGGTTCCTCTGCGGGCAGGGCCTCGATGACGGTCGTCCAGTTGTCGTAGTCCTTGCCGACGAGCTTCATCCCGTGCTGGACGAAGCAGATTTCATACGCCGCCGCGTGAAGTTTCATCACCACGCCGATGCCGAACGCGGGGTGCTGGAGGCGGCTTCCGGGGCCGAAAAGGGTCTTTTCGCTCATGATTTTGGCAATTTTGGGGCAAAAAACGGAATCACGGCGCAGAGGTTTCTTCAACCTTTGCGTTCAGTTTCAAAAAAATCCTCGGCATGAGAATCGCGCTCGGCATCGCCACAGCCCTCTTATTCAACAGCCTCGCGGCGCAGCCCGCCGCCACTTTCTCGCTCGACTGGGGAAAGACCAGCCGCTCGAAAATCTACTCCTCCGACTTCCTCGGCCGCGACGCGAAGGGCGGACACATCTTCTTCGCCACGCGGGTGCGGGTGGTGCCGCTGCTGTTCGTCGCCACTTTTAAAAGGAAGGACTATTTCAACGTCTACGACGAACGGCTCAACTTCAAAAAGTCCGTCGAGATTGATTTGCCGAAAATAAAGGCGACGACTTTCTCCTCCGAAAAGCTCCTCGCCCGGACGGCGGTGCGCATCGGCCGCGAGGCATACGTCCTCCAGCAGAGCGAGGACGGCGACAACTATGTGCTGCAGGCTTGGAAGGTCGACCTCGACCGGCAGCGGCTCGGCAAGGGTTTCATCATCGGGAAAATCCCCGACGGGAGCGACATCAAGAGCGACCAACCGGCCGTCGCCATCTCGCCCGACTCGTCGAAGGTGGCCGTCTATTTCCCCACCCTCGCCCGCTCGAAGGGGAAGGAGGGCTACTATTTTTTCGTCCTCAACAAAGACTTGAGCAAGAACTGGTGGGGCCGGGGCGACATCCCCTACGACGAGTCCGACTATGTGAAACAGGACGTAACCATTGACAATCAAGGCGTTGTGACCGTGACCGGGCGGCATTACATCCCGAAAAAAGAGCGTAAGCGCGGCGACCCGAAATGGGAGCCAGTCATTTTGAGGTACACCGAAAAGGGGAAGCCCGAGCGCGTTGAGTTGGACGCGGGGGGCAAGTTCATCCAGCAAACCTTCCTCGCCGCCGGGCGCGACAACCAGACGCTGGCCCTCGGCTTCTACGGCAACAGCCGGTGGGACGAGCAGGACGGAATCTTCTTCGCCAAGATGGGGGCCGACGGGCGGCTGGCCGGGACGAAGACCTTCGAGTTCGACAACGAGTTCATGACATCGACCATGCGCGAGGCCGCCGCCAAGCGGGCGAAGAACCGCATGGACGATAGCGAGGACGACTATTCGGAGTCCAATTTCCAGTTCAAAGACCTCGTGCCGACGGCAGACGGTGGCTTCCTCGCGCTCGGGCAGCAGTATTTCTACTACGCGCAGAGCTACCAGACGGGCATCGGCATCAACGCGACTTACACCTACAATTATAACCACGTCTACGGCGACATCGTGGCGGCGAAGTTCTCTCGCGACGGCTCGCTGGCGTGGGTTCGGAAGCTAAACCACTACGACGTCGTCGTGTCGGGCAGCCCGAGGCCGCCGCTCGAGCGGGAATACGGTTTCACGACGAAGGGCGACCGGGCCTTCATTGTTTTCGAGGACGACGAGCGGGCCGTCGACAACCGCGACCACCGAAAGGCGCTCGACTTCGGTCGGCAGGAGGCGACGGTCGTCGCGGAGATTGACGAGAACGGGAAAATCACCCGGCGAAACATCGAGACCTCGGAGGAGCGGGCGGGGAACCGGCTGTTTTTCCCGTCCATCTTTCAACTCGAAAACGGGAAGGTCTTGATGGCCTCGACCGGCGGGCTTACTGGGCGGAGGAAGCGGTTCGGGTTGTTGTCCGTAAAAAACTGAACCTCCAAAACCTGTTGATTATCAATGCCTTTTGACAAAAAACCGGTCAACGGCGCGGCTGTCGTCATTCTCCATTTCACCCACGGCTCCGTCCCGCGGCCGGGCTGCGAAGACCAGCGGTCGCGCCTCGGCGGCAAGTGGGGCGGCCACGTTGAACTGGAAATCGACGACCACCTTCACGGCTTTGAACTCGAGCGGAGGCCCGACTGGCACCTCGTCGCCCGCAGGCGGCGCAGCTCGTTCAACTGCGTTTTTGAAAAAAAGCCGCTGGCCGACTGGCTCGCTGCCTCGCTCAACGACAAGCGCACCTCCATCGCCCTGCCCGTGACCGCCGGGCAAAAAGATTGGCTTCTCGAATTTTATGAAAGAAACGGGGCCGAGCCGCCATACGACTACGCTTTCCTCGGGATGCGCTGCGCCGCGTCGATGCGCGAGGTGCTGGGCGGCGCGGGGATTTTGTCCGAAATTTCGAGGTTCGGCTGCCTCGTCTCGGCTTTTTACCCGAGGCAGTTTCGACGAAAGATGCTGCGGCTGGCGGCTGAAAAAGGTTGGCAGGTCACCCTGAAACCCGGCATCGAGTGCCGCGATTGGGATTGAGTTGCGCCCCAAAACAGGGCTTCGTTAGGTCGTCTCAAAAAATCCCGCCCGGCCTTAATCCAAAAAACCGGCGGCCTCGAATGTTGGAGTACACGATTGCTTCAATCACAAATCCACTTCAACATCATGTCCAACAAGATTTCCACAGTCCAGAAAATGTACGACTGCTTCGCCGTCGGCGACGTGCCCGGCGTGCTCGCCATCATGAGCGAC
>JBGAWE010000252.1:4093-6175 GCA_044227705.1 Saprospiraceae bacterium | reverse complement strand
TTGGAAAGACTCGAAGACAGGGGCCGTATTCCAAATAAACCCAAAAAAATTCCCGCGCGAGCGGCAGTTCTTTTTGAGCCTCGACGTCGATTTCACGCGGCTGAAAGTGCGCAACCGCTTTGTGCGTGCCCTGTTTTTCGTACTCAACGGCATCAAGTTCCCCGCGCCCGCCATCGAGGCGACGAGCCGGGGGAGGCTCCGTTTTCACCCAATCTATTTTTGAGAAATAAAAAATGCGGCCGACCCGCGACGGGCACAACCGCATTTTTGGGGATCTTTTCGGGGAACCCCAGTTTTGCAATCGGTGGATTTTGGAGGCGCGTCAGATGGCCAGTTCTTCGACGAGGCGGCTGATTTGGTTGAGCCGGTCCTTGTCGAGGCTGTAGTAGATGAACTTGCCGTTCCGCTCGGTCTGAACCACGCCGGCCTTCCGAAGGATGGCGAGGTGTTGGCTGGCGACCGATTGCTCAAGCCGCAGCTTGATGTAGATTTCAGTGACCGTCATGCGCTCGTTTTCTTCGAGCAGGTCGATGATGCGCTGGCGCAGCTTGTGGTTGATGGCCCGCAGCACGAGGACGGCCTTGCGAAGCTCGGTGTAGTCCAGGGCGATGTCCTTCTTCCCCTTCTTGAGGACGACCGTGGACGCCTCGCTTTTAGTTTTTTTCATACGTATGTATCGAGATTAAAGATTATTGTTGAAAACGTTCATGGCCACACATATCAGAAAAACCATGCCAACCCGGTGGTTCCCTCTCCCACAAACAGATTGTTGAATTTGTTTTCCCGGTCACGCGTAACCGCCATGAATTCGAGCGAAAAATAGAAAGGCATTTCAATAAACCGAAAAAAATCGCCATCAATTTTTTTTCAGTTCATTGATTGTCAACCTGTTAGAAGGGGATGTGACATTTGGCGGCTTTATATACGTCGGCTCGAAATACGCAACGTCTTGAAACCACTTGTTTTGAAAATATGAAAAAGACAACAATGACAGGTGCGCGGCAGAACACCGGATGCCCAAAAATACCACCCCCGGGTGAGCGAGAACGGCCCGGCATTTTTCCGCGCCGCTCCCGAGGAGGACGAGCTGTCGGCCATTTGACACAAATTCTTCAAACGAATTGTGGTCGATGACCCGTGCCCCGGCCGGCTCGATTTCTTTTCCACCAAGGTCGAAACCGGCCGCCCAGACCTCCATCCGCCTCGCGTCGATCATCGGAAAGAACACCGTACCGACCGGGAACTCGCCCGACAGCCGGGCGGCATGGGCGAGGCTTTCAAGCGTCGGCACGGCGATGAGCGGCAGGCCCAGTGCGAAGCAGATGCCCTTCGCCGCGCTCGCCCCGACCCGCATTGAGGTGTAGCTGCCCGGCCCCGCGCTCAAGGCCACCGCGTCAAGGTCGGCCAGTTCGATGCCCGCCTCGCGCACCGACTCTCCTATTAATAAGGTGAGCACGCGGCTGTGCTGGTTGCCGTCCAGGTTCTCGCGCAGGCCGACCGCGCGGCCGTCGACGGAGACGCAGACCGAGCAGACCTCGGTGGCGGTTTCGATGCAGAGGATTTTCATGCGGGATTTACTGTCAGATTTTCACAGCCGCGCCACTAGGCCGGCCTTGCCCAAAATTCTCACCACGAAAACGCCCGGGCGCAGCCCTGTCAAATCGAGCGACAACGCGCCGGAAATCTCGCCCGATAAGACCAGCCGCCCATCGACCCCGAAAACCTCGACACGCTCGCCCGCCAGTTTTTCGTCATCGAAGAATATGCGGCCGTCCGTCGGGTTGGGGAAGATTTTCAAACTGCTTTTCGACGGCAAATCATCGACCGCGCTCGGCGAGTTGTTCGCCCCCGGCGTCGGCACCTCGTATTGGAAAGGGCCGGTCGCGTTCGGGATGCGCGCCCAAGAGACGCCCGCCACTTGGTTGACGAAAACGACGGAATCGGCCTTGGCCAACGTCTCGTCGCTCAATTTCACCTGGTCTTTCGCGGCTTTCAACTTGAAATTGGCATGGAGGCCCGGCTGCCCGCTGTCGGCGTCGGCCCAGACGAGGAGGTAGCCGCCCGCCGGGATTGTCGTCCCGT
>JBGAWE010000252.1:0-4059 GCA_044227705.1 Saprospiraceae bacterium | reverse complement strand
GTTGTGCAGCTCAATCCAGTCGTCGAACTGCCCGGCCGGGTCGGGGATGGTCGATTCGTTCGCCGCCATCACCTCGTTGATGACGACCGAGCCGGGCGAGAGGGTGTTCGGCGCGGCAAGGAGTTTGTAAAACTCGTGCTCGGCGCGGGCGGGGAGGAAGCGGCCCGCCTCCGAGTTCTCCGCCCAGAAATAGTAGCGGATGACCGGGTCGTCGGCCACAATCGAGACGCCGAAGGTGCCGTCGGCGGCCGCGCCGTCGTTGTGCTGCCCGTCGTCGAACATCTGGGTTCGGGCGAATGGGCCTTTCTTCTTCTTTTGAACACCGAGGAAGACGGCCGTCGCGCCACTTGTTTTCACCGAAATCCAGACCGCCTGCCCTAGCGACGGGCTGGCGGGCGAGATGGTCGGCGCGCCCGAGTAGCTCGGCGGCGTTTTCAAAAAATCGGCCGTCGTCTTCAAGAAAGCCAGCCGGTCGCCCATCAAACTGGCGACGCCCGGCACGGTCGAGCCGCTCACCGCGCTCGTTGTCGAAGCGAACAGGCCGTTGAGGAACTGCGGCTGCGTGTAGAACTTGTTCCCGTCCGCCAACATCTGCGGCGAGAGAAGGGTCTGCATGGCCGTCGCCGCCGTTTTGTACTCGTTCGTCTCGATTTGCTCCTCGACGATGGTGCGCAGGTGCGCGACGTACATTTTGCGAAACCGCGAATCGACCAGCAGTTGTTTTATGAGCGGCCGCTTCGCGTTTGTTTCCTGTGGTGCGACGGCCAATTGGCTCAACTGCGTGGTCGACAACGGGAAGGGCGGTTCGAGGATTGGGAAGCCACCAAACGACTCGTTCAAGTCCGTCGGGACGGGGCAGAAGCGGCCCCATTCGTCGCGGTAGACATAGTAGTTTTCCGAGTAGCCGCCGGTGTACGAATTGAGGTTGACCAGTGCCGAATTGGCCGAGAGCATCCACAGACAGCGGTCGACGTCGAGGATGCTCGGGATGGACGCGGAGAAATTGGAGAGCGTGTCGCAGAGCGCGACCAGTTCCTTCCACGTCAGATCGTCGACCGACCGCTTTTCGTATTTCGGGTAATAGAGCTGCTCCTGCGGCCCGAGGTAGGCGAGGTTCGAGAGATTGTCGACACCGGGGTTTTCGGGGGCGCACTTGAAAAAGGCACCGCCCTGCGAGTCGAAATGGTCTTTGAGAAAGCTCCCGCCGACCTCCTCGACCGTCGTATAAACCCCCAAAAACGCGCCGTTGACCCAGACCTCGGCAAAGCCGGCGCGGGCGCAGTCCAAGTAGTTGCCCAAAATCGAGAGGGCGAGGGCCTCGCGGAGGAAGGCGGGGTCGGCCTTTCCGTTGTTGAGGTAGATGTCGTTCTGCCCCTCGAAGGTCGCGCCGCTTTTGACGGTGTTCAGCTCGATGTGCAGCGGGTTCTTGGCCTGCGAGGCGAGGTAGTTCTGGTTTCCGCGCCACTTCACGCCGACGGAGTCGAACTGCTGGCCGTTGATTTTCACCCACGAGGCAATGGTGAAATCGTCGGCCCCGACCTCGGAGGTGTCCATGCGCAGGTCCCAGTTCGAGAAGGGGAACTCGACCTCGATTTTGTTGACCGTCGTTGGGTCGAAGAGCGTCTGGCCCTTCGCGGCGATGGCGGAAAGGGCAACGAGGAGAGCGAGAAGGAGTTGTTTTTTCATAAAAAAGCGGGTTGCGGCAAATGTAGCTCGGTCGCAAGGCCAATTTTTTTGGAAAGCGGCCTCGGCCCGTGGCTGGCAAAGAGGATGTTAAAAGGCAATCGGAGGCTCGTCGCCCATCGCCGGTTTGCGGCGGCAAAATCTAATTTTGCCCCATGATCACCTGGTCTTTGAAGCGTTTTGAGGAACTTACGCCGCACGAGCTTTACGCGTTGATGGCCCTGCGCCAGTCGGTCTTCATCGTCGAGCAGAACTGCCCGTACCTCGACGCCGACGGCCGCGACCAGCCATCGTGGCACTTCTTCGGAAGCAACGAGGAAGGCGAGATGGTCGCCTGTACGCGCCTTCTGCCCGCCGGAGTTGCTTATGAAAAATACGCCTCCATCGGCCGCGTCGTCACCAGTGCGAAGGCTCGCGGAACCGGCACCGGCCGCGAGCTGATGGCCCGCTCGATAGGGCTTTGCGCCGAGCTTTTCCCCGGCCAGCCGCTAAAAATCGGGGCGCAGGCCTACCTCGAAAAATTCTACAAAAGCCTTGGCTTCGAACCCACCGGCGAGGCTTACCTGGAGGACGGAATCCCGCACATTGGGATGGTTTTGACCGGGCCAAAAACCGACTAACTTGTTGAAAATCAATTTCTCATGAAAAAATACGCCATCGTCGCCGCGCTCTTTTTCTCCGTCTCGACCGCCTTCTCGCAGACCCCGCAGAACAACGTCGAATACTATTACATGACCCCGCGCACGGTCGACCTCATCGACACCATCTTCCCTTTCGACGTGGCGATGCGCACGGCCGACAGCACCGAGGTGATGTCGAACAAAATCATGAAAAAGGGCCGCGTCACCGTCCTCGCCTTCTGGCTGACGACCTGCTACCCCTGCAAAATCGAGTTTCAGGAGTACATGAAAAACTGGGAGGCGTGGAAAAAGGAGGCCGACTTCGACTTCTTCGCCGTCTCGACGGACTTCCCCAAAAACTGGCCCGCCTTCAAAAAGCAGGCCCCGACCTACCCGTGGACGACCGTCATCGACTACAACCGCGAGTTCGGCCAGTTCCTGCCGGGCGGGCTGAACGGGCTGCCGCAGGTCTTCCTCTATGACCAGAATGGCAAGCTCGTCTACCACCACCGCAAGTACTCGATGGGCGACGAGCACCTCCTCTTCGCGGAAATCAAGAAGCTCATGCCGCCGAAATAACAAGGCGCCGTGCTGCTGCTCTACCTCTTTTTCAAGGCCGTCGTCCGGGCCGGGTTTTGGGTTTTTTATGAAAAAACCACCTTGCTCGGCTGGGACGAGGCCCGTTTCCGAGGCCCCGTCATCCTCGCCTCGAACCATCCGGCGACGCTGCTCGACCCGCTCAACGTGGCTGCCCGCGCACCGAGGCACGTCCACTTTCTCGCCAACTATTCGCTGTTCAAAAACCCCGTCGCCGGTTGGCTGCTGCGCCACCTTTGGTGCATCCCCATCCAGCGACGCGAGGACGTGGCCGCCGGGCAACCGCTCCAAAACCGAGAGGCGTTCGCCGCTTGCGACGAGTTTTTGGGGCGCGGCGGCTGTCTGTTCATGGCCCCCGAGGGGTCGAGTTTTGTCGAGCGGAAAATCCGGCCGTTGAAAACGGGCATGGCCCGAATCGCCTTTTCCGCCGAGGAAAAAAGCGGCTGGCGGCTCGGGCTGGCCATCCTCCCCTTCGGCCTGACCTATTCGGAACCGACCGAGTTTCGAGGAAAGGTCTGGGTCAAAATGGGCGAGCCGGTGAAAATCGCCGACTGGCGCGGCCGCTTCGAGGCCGACGAGCGGCAGGCCATCAACGAACTGACCGATTTCGTCGAGGAAAAACTCCGCGACCTGACCCTCTCGACCGCCGACGACGCGGATGAAATCTTCCAGCGGCAACTCGAAACCATCGTCACGAACGAGGCCGACCGCGACGGAGCCGACCACTTTTTCAAAACAAAAGAAGACTGGGAAACCCACCGCCGCGACGGCGACCTCAAAGCCCGACTTTCCGACTACTTCGCCGTCCTCGCCTCGCTGAAACTGACCGACCGGGGCGTCTCCGATTTTTTGAAAAAGAAGAACGTCGCGACTTCCGCCATCCTCCTCGCGCTCGGCGCGCCGGTCGCGGCGGCTGGGGCGGCTTGCTTGTTTTTGCAGTGCTTTCTGCCGTGGCTGGCGGTTCGTAAAATCCGGCCTTATCCCGGTTACGACCCGACTTTGAAATTCTCGATGGGCCTGTTTACTTTTCCGCTGGGCGGCTTGGCGGTCTTTCTTCTTTCAAAAAATTTCGGGCTAAACAACTGGCAATCAATGCTTTGTGTCGTGGCGGCTGTTCTCGCCGGACTGGCAGCGTGGCAGTGGTGGCTTCTCGCCAGGC